>NZ_JACGVP010000015.1:0-118599 GCF_014077275.1 Colwellia sp. BRX8-7
TTAGAAACATTGGATGTTTGCCGTTCAATATTCGTAACCAACAGAGGCATGTTCCACTTATCAACTATAGTAAATTAATCGATTGATAAATGGATTGGTCCAACTATAAGCCATTCAAGCAGGACTTTGATAGTTGGTTTTGTTCGCCTCGCTCTCTATTATAACCAACTATTATTTGCCTCTTAGTGGGGCGTTAGGCATGTAGGTCAACTTAGCTGTTGGAGTTTATAATGAGAGAATCAGACTGGAAATTATTCACAGAGCTTAAAGATATAGCTATTGAAAAATACTGCACTTTGGCTCTGGACGAATCACAAAAAGTGATTTCTGATCAAAATGAGCATAGCCATAACAGGTACCTTTTATTATATAAATTACTGCAAAATAGAAATAAGCATATGTCTTTACTTTTTGATGGTCACAGTAGATCAAAAGCATGGATTCAGCTTATTGCGATGCGCAAAGAAGGACTTGCTGATGAAACTTTACTTTCCAAATTATCAGAAGAATTTTTTAACGAAACAGATCCTGAAAAGCATGACTGGTAAAATGCCTAGTTTCAAGTTTCAAGTACGATAAAAATAATTGTAACTCTATCTCGCTCTGGGGGCGAAACCGCCTTAGATTTAATACTCTAAATTCGTTTGAAACTTGAATAATTATAATGTCCGCTTTGGAGATTTTAGATCTAACGCCATGTAAAAGTTTTAGGTATAAATTCTGTTGTGAATAGATGGATTTTTTAAGTTTAAAATGAAGCTTTATAATCTCTGATCTGACGTTTTAACTCAAAAGCTAATGCCAGGTAATGGCTAGGAGCCGAAATATTAATTTAGTCACTCAAGGCTTCTGGTTAGCGCACTATTTCAACCTCTAATGAACTTCACCATCTGGTTCGATATTATGTAAGTTTTTTTCATCTTTGGCTATGAATCCGTCCTTGATTTTTTGTCTTGCCATTGATTCGCCCAATTTGGATCTTAAGTCTTCCCACTCAACTCCAAAGTCTTCAATAAAGTCATCAACAAATAACTCAAGCTCCTCTTCAGTATATGGTGTCTTAGGGTCATTGGCTGGGTTCATCCAATCAGGTTCATTAGTCATGAGGTTTCTCCAAGAAGTAATTTAATCGTTATGGTTCCATAATTATAGTTCACTTAAAGAAGGAGTAAAATTATGCATAACATTGTACTTTATCAACAAAAGCCAAGTTGGAACAAAGGTAAGCTTGTAGGGCAAAAACTTCCCCTTAAACTTTAAGAAGTATGGTCTATCAGAACAAGACTTGATTTAGCCAATAACCTTCGAGAATTAACTATGTTTAATTTAGCACTAGATTGTAAATTAAGAGCATGTGATTTCATAAAGCTTAAAGTGTCGGATATTGCACATGGGAAAACTATTCAATCACGAGCTATGTTAATTCAACAAAAAACGGGAACTCCTGTTCAATTTGAAATAACTAAAAAAGCGAGAATAGCTTTACAAAAATGGATATCATTCAAATCTCTTCATTCAAGTGATTATTTATTCGGTAGTAGAGTAAAAGATGATTTCCATTTAACGACTCGGCAATATGCCAGAATCGTCAAAAAGTGGATTTCTAGTATTGGTTTGGATGTAACATCCTATGGTACTCATTCAATGAGGCGAACTAAGGCAACCTTGATCTATAAAAAAACCAAAAACCTGAGAGCAGTTCAGATTTTGCTTGGTCATACAAAACTAGAAAGTACCGTTCGCTATCTTGGTATTGAAGTCGATGATGCACTTGAACTGTCGGAAACTATAGATATTTGAACCACAAATAACTAAGGAAGTATGGACGCTTCCTGCCACAGAGCGGTCATATCTTCTCGTTAAAATCAGTAAAAAAAAGGACAAGATTGATACGATTGCTAACATTTCAACATTTCAACATTTCATTTTTATGACTTCTTGGTGCGCATTGCGGACTCTAGCAGTTTTTATTCTAACGACCGCTTTACCAATAAAGCGGTCATTAGCATCGAAGATAACCTTGTGACTTCAGCTAGCCATAAGCTGACATTAGCTTGTGAGTTGCTAATGACAATTCAGAGCCTAAAGCAGTCGTTTTTTGTTGTTAAAAATCACCCAATCTAATGATTAATGATACGAAATCGAGCCTACTGAAAATTATATTTTAATACTTAATCTGTGCTGATGACATATAGAATATGATGAAAGCAGGATCAAGTCACAAAGTGGGAGAGAATTTTGTGCAAAGTTGTTTTCTTGAATTGGTAATTAGAATAAAAATAATTAACTTCAAGATGGGATTAGTACTTATTTATTGCCTTAATAACCAAATAGCAAGACACAATCCCATATCATTAAGTTTTATAACTAGCCAGCAAGATTCACTAATATTTCACCAGATTGTAAATCAACTTTCATATGACAATTACCTCTTCCCTGATCCCAATTAATTTCTCCGCCAACTAACCATGACCGATTTTCATTTTTATGTAGTCCATTTACATTAAGTGAAACTTCACCAAACGCAGAATCAAGATCAACAGAAGCAATCATAGTTTCAGACATGTGGATATTTATTTCGCCTGCTGACATATCAATGTTCAAACAAGAATCTACATTGTTTACTTTAAGTGAACCTGCGTCCATGTTGACATTAAGTTGCTTAGATTTAGGAATAAATAACTTAACGCTAAGATTGGCGTTATAACTCTGGAACAAAGAATCTTTATTGGTTTTTAGTGTTAGGTGTTTTCCTTCAGTTAATGATACAAATTTTAGACCAGTCATACGCTTGGCGCATTTGCTATTAATACCAGGGCATTCTACTGTCATTTCTGCCCTTAACTGATCTCCTGGAGAGCTTTCAATGACAACATCACCCGCAGTAATATTAAGATCAATGACAATATCTTCGATAATAGTTAGGTTAATTTCTTGAGTAGGGCCAACCCTTACATTAGAGGGAGTATTAACTGTAGAGCAAGATGATGTTGATAATATTATTATGATGCCGACAATATGCTTATATTTCATTGTGTTTCCATATGATTGAGTAATGCTTTAATATTTACGTAAGCAATTTTCAAACCAACCATATAAAGTCATTATAAATCAAACGATTGATATAAATTGTCTTTTAGCCGCTGATTGAATTTAGCGTTATAACGCACATTTTAACTAATTCCACCAGTTTTAAGTTGGTTGTTAATTTTATCTGTTTTCTAAAAAAACTCGTAACTGTGTCAATTGTAGACTGAGTTAGAATAAGAAAAAGTATCTTAATATCCCCACATTGATTAAATTCAATTTTGACAGACTAAGTCGAAATAGGGCGTGAGAGCCTTAGAAAAATGATTTTAACGTCAGCTACCTTTAAAAATAACGAAATGCAGATATTCGTTCACAGGCAGGGGGGGGATAGATTTTAGCGGACATTTATACATATAAATTAATTTAGGCTTTCTTTGTCTATATTCTCAGCCACTACAAATGGTTATTTTCACTATGTTCTGGCGAAAAAAGATAACAATATGAATATGCAATTTTGAACAACCTAAAGAGAATGGGAACTGTAGATTGGTGTGAATATTGCAAAGGTTGATATTATCTATTTATAAACAGGCTCTATAGGTTATCTAATATGAAAAAAGTTTTACTACTGGCTACCATTATTGCAGCACAGAACACTACTGTGTTAGCCCAATCTTCTAACTCCGATGATGAACGTGGCCATGCCGCTATTCCCCGGTTTACGATATCCACTGTTGCCGGGACCGGAATACGAGGAATAAGTGGCGATGGAGGCCAGGCGATCGATGCATTAATTGAAAGACCCACCGCCGTCGCACTTGACTCCAAGGGTAATTTGTATATCGCAAACGAGAAGATCCCTCGCGTCCGTATGGTAACGTCTAAAGGGGTCATCACGACAGTGGTAGGTACCGATAGCACCGAAGTACAAGAAGGAAGTCGCCCTGCAAATGAGACCAACCTATCAAACGCTTATGGCGTTGCCACCGATCTCGATGATAATCTTTACGTCCTGAGTCGTGGGCACTCTAAAATTTTCAAGATCGGCGCAGATGGAATTGCCCAGCATATAGCGGGCACAGGTGTGACTGGATTTAGTGGTGATGGAGGACATGCGCTCAAAGCACAGTTCAACTTTCCGAACCATCTTGTGACAGATGGAGCTGGCAACTTGTTTATAGCAGACACTGCAAACCATCGTGTCCGTAAAATATCGACCAACGGCGTCATCACCACAGTGGCCGGAACGGGTAAAAGTGGATTCAGTGGTGACGGTGGTCCTGCCATAGAAGCTGAATTAGGCGCTCCCGTTGCGATCGCGATTGACGCTGACGGTAATGTTTACATCGCAGGATTCTTCAACCATCGAATCCGCAAGATAAAAACTGACGGCACCATTGTAACGATTGCAGGTACTGGCGTTCCAGAGTTTAACGGCGATGGAAAGCCAGCTCTCGAAAGCCAGATTGGCGAACCAACAGGTGTGGCGGTGGATCGTTCAGGCTACGTCTACATTAGCGATCAGGTGAACATGCGAGTCCGCGTGGTAACACCTTCAGGGATCATGTATACAGTTGCAGGCACTGGGAAACAAGGTAACACTGGCGACGGCGGACCTGCGGTAGAGGCCCAGATCTCCAACCCGGACATCATCGCCTTTGGTCCAAACGGAAGCTTGTTCATTCCGGATCACCTGAACGCCGTTGTAAGAAAGCTGACTAGGATGGAAAAGTAAGGTTTGTCAGCATAGTCTCACTCTAGCCTCGTCGATATGTTTTGATAGAGCAATAAGCATTTGTTTGGTTAGAGTAGAAATATTTGAAGCAACCAGTTAAAGTCGATAGGGTTTGCTCTTGGTAAACTTTGAATGTCTGCAATTGACTACTGACCAATCCTTTATTTGTGATACTAGTTAGCCTTTTCTTCGTAACCCAAAAAACTTCTTTTAGATGAGTCAGTTGACCTTAAAAACAAGCAGTAGCTAATGTATTCAATGAGCATGAAGTCAGTATTAATTATTTGATGATGAATGACCGTTGTGGTGGCTTTGTTCTCATTCGGGTTAACTGGTTATTGTCAAAAAGTTATCATCAATATACTCATGTTTTTATAATTTAGGAAGGTCAGCTTTCGTATCTTAGTGATCCATTGGTGGGGTGATTCAGAAGGGTCTATAATGACCGCTTTGAGATATTCGTGGAAGGAAGAGTCCATTCTTCCTGATTTTTTGTAGTTTAGATATCTATAGACTCAGATAATTCAAGGGCATCATCGACCTCAATACCAAGATAACGTACAGTACTTTCTAGTTTTGTATGACCAAGTAATATTTGGACAGCACGTAAATTTTTAGTTTTTTTATAGATCAAAGATGCTTTGGTTCTACGCATCGAATGAGTACCATACGATGTAATGTCGAGACCAATACTTGCAACCCATGTTTTGACAATCCTTGCGTATTGACGGGTTGTTATATGGCACCCCTTTCTCATCCGACTACCAAACAAATAATCATTAGAACGAAGCGATTTTAATGCGATCCACTCTTTAAGCGACTCTTGGGTCTTTTTAGTTATTTCAAATCGAACAGGAGTACCTGTTTTCTGTTGAATCAATATTGCTCTAGATTGAATACTTTTCCCATGAGCGATATCCATGACTTTAAGTTTAATAAAATCACACGCTCGTAATTTACAATCTAATGCTAAATTGAACATAGTAAGTTCGCGAAGGTTATTTGCTAAATCAAGTCTTGTCCTTATAGACCATACTTCCTCAAGCTTAAGAGGAAGTTTTTGACCAACTAATTTACCTTTATTCCAGCTAGGTTTTGGGGTGTAAGGAATGATGTTATACATAATAGTGCTCCTTTCGTTAAAGAGACTATAAGTATGGTTCAACGATTTTGGTAATTTGGAACTATCTGGTTGAGATAGAAAGGTTAGCTAAAACCCAAAGCAGACGGCTTGACTTGTTAACAATCAGGCCACCTAGTGATCACTAAGATACGAAACCGGACGTTAGCCTTGGCTTATCTAGCGACAAGAGAACCGATGAAAATCAGCCCTGCGTTAGATAATAGAATTGTTCTAAATTTCATCAGGAATCTATAAAGTCAAAAATTCTAATTTGATTAGAAAATACCAAAGCGGACATTAAATTAATATGATTTTAGGTATTAAATTCTATGGCGCTTCGGGGCACTAAGCGTATATGGATTTGATCTGATTTAGATTGCTTATTAATGTTTTAAAAATCAGGTGTTCATTTGAAATTTCATTGTAAATCAATTTGTTCCTTGTGATTAATAATCAATGTGATATATTTTTTGTGACTAAAAAAAGAACACATTGGAATTGTGTAGCTTTTTAAATGGAATATCAAACATGCATAGGGTTAAGGATGAATAGCAACAATTGTGAAATTAGTCACGTTCGTGAGTATTAGTCGTTAGTCTTTTAAGTTAGAAGTAAATGCATTTTGTTGTTCCAATAATTTAATTATAACAACAGGTAAGTTAAATGATTGATAGAACAAAAAAAACAAACTACATCCGTTTAAAAACGTTTACATTAAACATAGTTAAACTTGTGATGACACTCACTTTTAGCTTTGTATTCACAATTAGTATAGTGTCGGCTAATGAAGTAATAAAAAAGGATAAAGGAACACGTATAGAGCAAAGAAATGCCATCAAAAAAATTGGTAACCTCAGTAAATTAAAGTTTAACGCACATGGCATGCCATCAAATATCGAAGGTGAATTAGGTTATTACAACCCAGCGACACACGATAAAGATATTAATAAGTTAATTAAAAATATTGGCGCTATATATCATCTACAAGCTAACCAGTCTTTTAAAATAAGAAGAGTTAATAACTCATCAACGGGTTATCATACTCGGCTAGACTTATATGTAAATCACATAAAAGTAGAGGGTGCTGAATTCATTATTCATACCGACAACAATAATAATATTTATGCTATCAATGGTAATGTTATTTCTTCTGAAAATTTGGCCATTCAAGCTTTAATCACTCAACAGCAAGCGCTTAATGCATCATTAGATATATTAAGTGATAACAAAAATATAAATATCCTAGATCAGCCCAAGTTAATTTATGTGGTTGATGCTTTAGGGGGTGCTCATTTGTCATGGTTATCTTTAATTGAATATAAGGATAATAATGGTAGTCAATACCTTGATAAGATTTATATTGATGCCACAAATGCTCAATTTATCATGCGAACACCTCAAATTCATAACGCTTTAGATAGAGAAATACGCAGTGCTGGCAATCAAGATATCCCTTTAGGAACAACAACTCTTATCTCTGAGGGAGGCTCATCTTCAGACACTACCGCTATGGATGTCTATGAACATCTAAAAACAACGTATGATTATTTTAATAATAAACAGGGTATTGACTCTTTTGATGATAATGGCACAAGCCTAAAAGCGACTATTCATTATGTAGTAAGTGATGTAGGACAGCCAGATGAAAAAAATATTGGCCGTTGGGATTCAAACAATAAAAGGTTCCTCTTTGGTGATGGGGATGTCAGCCTGTTTTCTTCTTTAGGACGTTCTTTAGATATTGTCGCCCATGAATATACTCATGGAGTATCGAATGAAATAGGCCCGACATTTATCTATCAACAGGGTGCTAACGGTAAATTTATTGGTGAGTCAGGAGGAGTAAGCGAAGCTCTTAGTGATGTTTTTGCTACAGCTGTTGATATTTTTAAAAACGGTCAAACAAGCAATACTTGGCTCCTTGCTGAAGATGTATGGAAACCAGCCGTTAGTGGTGATGCCATGCGGTATATGAATAACCCTACTAAAGATAATAATTCATTAGATTTTTATTTAGACCTCACTTCTAATACTGAGGTCCATGATAGCTCAGGCATAATCAACCTTGCTTATTACTTGTTGGTCAATGGCGGTTTTCATCCACAAGGACGAACCAGTCACCCTGTAGAAACGGGGGTTGGCCATACAAAAGCAGAAAACATCTTCTTTCAAGCACTTACCCAATACATGACTAGCGCTGAAACCTTTATAGATGCGATGGAACATACGGCAAGAGTTGCCCTACAAGTACACGGTAATAATTCAAATGAACACAAAGCGGTTTGTGCTGCATGGAGTGTGGTTGGTATACCTAATGACAGCTCGGTTTATTGCGCTAGCAGCCTGCCAAACAAAACAACTTGGCTTAATAAAAGTTACTCTTGTTCAAATGGTGGGGCATTAATTAATACTTCTTGGGGAATTGTTAATGGCAGTTTAGCTTCAGGAGAGTTTTATCAGCTTGAACACCGTAATGGAAAATACGGTGTTTAGGCAAAAATATTACCCTATAGCCAATCAACAAGTCACAGTGAAATTTATTTTAGTGGTTTGCAATATTTTAAAGCAAGAGTCTGTAACCATATGGGTGACTGTGGCACAGCAACGTCAACTTTAGTAAATGCTAGTTGTGGTGGCGGTGGTGGCGATTTGTAATAAATTAAGCTCAGGTGTTGTTAGAGTATAATAATTACCAATATCATCTGAGCGTACAATAAACGGTTGACTTAAAATTAAACTAATTGAGATATAAAATGAAAATTAACAATCTTTTGATACTTGTAATTATCTGTTTTATTAACGCTTGTCAGGGTGATTCAGAAGAAAAAGCAGAGCCAATAGCTGAACAAAAATATTTACTGGCTGTGACCTATGATAACTATGCATGGGGGGCAAGTCATGCAGGGATTTTTGTTGATATTGAAGGCAACTTTTATCATTATTATCATGATAAAGGGGATAATGATGGTTACCTTTCAGTAAATGAAGTGGCAGAGCAGTCAGAAATAGAACTCACTAAAGTGATGGGGGGCGCTGGGACTTTACTTGAAACTTTAGATATTGAAGTTATCAAGGAAATTAAAAGTATTGCCAGTCGGGTGACTTCTCATAATTTTACTGAGTCGCAGCAACGTTGTCATGATTCTGGAAGTATACGTTTTTTTAGCTTTTATTTTAATATAAACACTCAAATGTATACTCCAACTCTACTAGAGAAAACTGGTGGATTGGCACAAGTTAATCTTTCACCTTCTGCAAAAGAATTAGTGAATTGGCTGGACACTAAATCAAGTGAATATCAGTTAGGTCTTAATTCAGATGATTGCAGTTATATACCTGAAGATTAATATTATACGACTTTACTTTTGTGAAAATTCTTATAACTCTATAGCACTTTTGGGGATATATGACCTTAAAGTTAACAATCTAATTTCGGTGCATCCAAGATGATTCTAATGTCCGCTTTTGAAATTGGGAACATAATTGTACGTTCAATATTAAGTGAATTTTAGAGTACAAATAAATAAAATTTGTTGTAGTAGCTCAGACCAGTTCTGCCGTTAGTAACTCAAAAGCTAACTTCCGCTTTTGGCTAATCAGTGACCTAAAGAACAAACCATAGTTAATGTCAGGAATGCGCAGAAAGTGATCCTAAATATTCCGGTTTATCTTAAGTATTATGACTGAACCGTCGTCTTTTCAAAAAGCCATCTTAACTGCGTCCCCTTAAAAACGACCAAGCGTAAATGAGACTAATATCAATCATTATGCCTAGCCACAAAGGCCATGATTTATCATTGATCTAGATCAACTTTTACTAGAAATAAATCTTGTTGTCGGCTAGAATGCGCGCTGAATATTTTCAAGTTAACGAGATCAACATGTCACACGGCGAAGACTTCAAAGACAGCTCATCTATATTTCATTTATTAGCAGCGATTATTGCATTAGTTTCAGCGCCACTTTTGCCTATGGTAATGGGTTGGTTCACTCTGCTTTCAAATTAGTATTTTCTCGTTTAATTAAAATAAGAAGTATTAATACTATGGTTATATTACTCGCTGATGATAAGCAGAACGTTTTAGATTTTATTACCCCGTTACTTGAACAACAGGGTCATATCGTTGAAACTGCAGGCAATGGTTTAGCTGCCTTTGAAAAGGCGCAACAGCAGCATTTTGACCTCTATATTATTGACCATCTTATGCCTTTTATGAACGGTATTCAGTTAAGTAAAAACCTTCAAAAAAAACCTTTTACCGTTAACACTCCTATAATTTTCATGACAACTCAAAACACTACTGATGTCATCGCTTTAACTCGTTCACTCCATTTTCAAGCCATTATTGCCAAGCCTATTAATGAAAACAGTTTGTTAAATGCAGTAAATGAAATAAATCAATTAAATAATACCAATACAAGTCGTTATTCACTGTAAATCATCGTACTTTTGCTTTATTCTTTAGCCATGATAAATTTTTACTTTTGATATGCTAACGATGACCGATACAGAACTCTCTCTTTTACAAAACTCTATTCACGCCGTACCTGATTATCCTAAACCAGGCATTTTATTTCGTGATATTACCGGCTTACTTGATGATCCGGCTGCTTACCAGTTAACCATAGATTTATTTGCTGCTAAATATAAAGATTCTGGTTTTACTAAGATTCTTGGTACTGAAGCTCGTGGCTTTTTTTTTGGTGCACCTTTGGCATTAGCGCTTGGTATTAGCTTTATTCCTGTCCGCAAACCAGGCAAGTTGCCAAGAGCGACAATTAGCCAAAGTTACCAACTTGAATATGGAACAGACACCTTAGAAATTCATCAAGATGCACTAACCGCAGATGATAAAGTTTTGATAGTTGATGATCTACTTGCCACCGGTGGTACTGTCGAAGCAACATTCATGCTTGCTAAAAAGCTTGGTGCAGAAGTTACAGATGCTGCATTTGTTATTTCATTACCTGATTTAGGCGGTGAAAAACGTTTAACGGATCTTGGCTTATCGATTTATTCTTTACTGCAATATAACGGCGATTAGGCAGTCATATGAGTTATCAAGTATTAGCACGTAAATGGCGCCCTAAAAAATTCACAGAATTAGTGGGTCAAGAGCATGTTGTCACTGTGCTAGTTAACGCACTAGAGCAGCAACGTCTTCATCATGCCTATTTATTTACCGGTACTCGTGGTGTCGGTAAAACAACGATAGCTCGAATTTTTGCTAAAAGCTTGAACTGTGAACAAGGGATAACTTCAACGCCTTGCGGTGTTTGTGATACATGCCAAGATATTGACCAGGGCCGTTTTATCGATTTACTTGAAATTGATGCGGCTTCTAAAACAAAGGTTGATGATACTCGTGAAATACTTGATAACGTTCAATATGCACCGACACGTGGCCGTTATAAAGTTTATTTAATTGATGAAGTACATATGTTGTCTCGTAGTAGCTTTAATGCGTTATTAAAAACGCTTGAAGAGCCACCTGAACATGTGAAGTTCATTTTAGCGACCACAGATCCTCAAAAGCTTCCGGTAACTGTGTTATCTCGTTGTTTGCAATTTCACTTAAAAGCATTAACCGTCGGCCAAATTGAACAAAAGACTAAGCAAATTCTTACCGCTGAAAACGTCTCAGTTGAACCAGGTGCTTTAACCTTATTAGCTAAAGCCGCTCGCGGCAGTATGCGTGATTGTTTAAGTTTAACCGACCAAAGTATCGCGCAAGGGCAGGGAAGTATTACTCTCGCCAATGTTCAACAGATGTTGGGCGGTGTCGATCAAAATTGGGTTTTTAAAATACTGATAAGCTTATTAAAGCAAGATCCTAAAGCGCTAATGCTACTTTCACTCGATATAGCCTCATACGCACCTAATTACAGCCGATTAACAGCAGAGCTTATTCAGTTACTCCATCAAGTTGCTATGACGCAAGTTGTTGGTCAACACTTTGATTTGTCGCCTGAGCATAACCAATTGGTTGATAAGTTCAGTAAAGCAATGAGTGCTGAAGATATTCAACTTTATTATCAAATAGTGCTCAATGGCCGTAAAGACTTACCTTATGCGTCTGATGAACAAGCAGCCTTTGATATGCTTTTACTGAGATTATTAGCATTTACACCAATCAAAAATAGCGAAAGTTTACCCGATACTCAGCTTAGTCAAACCAGCGACTTTGACGATGTAAGCTTTGCTAAAAGCAATATTAATAAACCTGATAATTTTGTTGCGTCTTCTTTAGTTGAGCAGCCCCTAGTCGAGCAAACATCAGTTGTTCAGCCTATAGCCGATTTAGCTGAAAGTAGACCAAACCTTATAATGGGCAATGTTTCGCAAGTAACAACAAGCCCTTTAGAAGAACAATCTACTATTACTTCGCCTGAGTACTTTGCTGTACCCGATGCGTCCTCAGAGCAAGAGCATCCTGCGATGTCTCCCTCTATAGACTCAGCTGAAGAAAGTAGACCCAACCTTATAACGGGCAATGCTTCGCCAGTAACAGCAAGCCCTTTAGAAGAACAATCTATTATTACTTCGCCTGAGTACTTAGCTGTACCCAATGCGTCCTTAGAGCAAGAGCATCCTGCGATGTCTCCCTATATAGATTTAGCTGAAATAGCCCCAAATATCGATACGCCTACTTCTCAATCGCCTATAGAAAAAGCTATAGCGACCCGGAACATGTTACGTAGTCGAAAAAAAGGGTTGGAAAATAGCGCAAAAAAGTCAAATGACGCTAAAGGGCGTCAAGACACAAACAATCCAGATGTTCTTGAAGCAATAACTCAGGAAGAGCCTCGTTCAGATGTTCCTGCATTAACATCTATTTCTGAGCAGGCTTTTGATGTTAGTGCGATAGACCCAGCAAAAATACGCTCTGCTAATCAAGTCGACAAATGGGCAAATATGATTGACGCCATGTCGTTAACAGGGCGACTGCGTCAATTGGCAATACATGCAACCGTTGATGAAAGGTCTACCGACGATTTATTGCTACTTAACTTAAATCAAGCGACTAAACATTTAAACAGTGATGTTGCTCATAAAAAGCTAGAACAATGCATCTCTGATTTTTTACAACGAAAAATTACGGTAGAATTGACGATTGTCGATGAGACCTCTCATGATCCGTATCAAATTCAATCACATATTAATGATAAACGTTATGACTATGCGAAAGAATTATTACAAAATGATGAAATCATTATTGGTTTGAAAACTCACTTTCAAGCACAATTAGATGAAAATTCGATTGTAGCATTGTAACTGCTACTTGATATTTGTCGCGTTAAGATCTATCTTTGGCGGCAACAGAACTTTGGAGAAAAAATTATGATGAAAGGTGGCATGGGCAACTTAATGAAACAAGCCCAACAAATGCAAGATAAAATGGCTAAAGCTCAAGAAGAATTAGCTAAAATGGAAGTTATTGGTGAGTCAGGTGCCGGCATGGTTAAAGTGACTATGACAGGCGGACACAGTGTTAGACGTGTTGAAATTGACGACAGCTTAATGGCAGACGATAAAGATATGCTTGAAGATTTAGTTTCAGCCGCGTTTAACGATGCCGTTCGTCGCGTTGAAGCACAAAATAAAGAAAAAATGGGCGCTCTAACAGGTGGTATGCAATTACCTCCTGGGATGAAAATGCCTTTTTAAGCTTTACTCTTAATAAAAATGGCACCTTTAAGGTGCCATTTTTGTTTGGGCAAGGATTTAAGATAACACTCAAATAGATTCTTTAACGTTTTGGCACGTCGTTTATAATAGAGTTTCAATAAACTGTCGGTTTAGTGCGTTTTGGAGCATTCTGTTTATTAGTCCCAGGCCCAGGTTAAAGCATAGTGCCGTCTGTTTTTCCATATAAAGGGCTATAATTTACTGTAATGCCGTGGCAACTGCGCCGCTTTATAGTTAAATATTGTTTGCTTGTGTCCAATCTTTGAGCTTTTCTAAAATATCTAATGCGGTACGGCCAAAGTCGGTGATTTCATACGCGACGGCAATAGGACGATCGCTAATAACTTCACGCGTTACTAAGCCCTGAACTTCTAATTCTTTAAGGCGTTGATCAACCATCTTTTTACTTGCGCCCCCTAACATGCGAGATAATTCGTTAAAGCGTACGGGTCCATCTTTTAAATGCCAAAGAATAGAGGCTTTCCACTTCCCTCCTAAAACGCGCATACCTCGCTCAATCAGACAGGGTTCTTCACAGCTTTGTGAATTTATTTTTTTTACGTTACTTGTTGTTTTTATTGTTTTTGTAATCATTATTCTATTTTTATCTTAGTGGTTACTAAAAGTATACTGGTTGCTTTAATTAACCACTCTAGCATAATGTGAGTATATAGCCAATTTACTCTCTCGATGCATTAATGTTAATGCAATCTTAGGAAACTATTTTATGCCAAAACTTATCTCATACGATCCCATTAATAGAGCGCCTTTAGGCGAAGTCCCTGTTACTCAAGCCCCACAAATGGCAGCGGTTGTGTTACGTGCAAAGCAAGCACAAAAAGCTTGGTCAGCACTGTCTCTTGAACAACGCCAACAAAGTGTAAACAAGGCCTATAAAGGGCTGGCTATGGTTGAAGACGAACTGGCATTATTAATTAGCCAAGAAATGGGCAAAGATCACCGAAGAGCAAGTTATGAAGTGGCTGGCACCGTTCAGAACGCCTCTTATTTTACTGAAGAAATAGTGCAAGCGCTCAAAAGTGAGGCGATAACAAACAATGCACAAATGCAATATCGCCCCTTAGGTGTAGTTGCGGTTATATCGCCTTGGAATTATCCACTGGCCATGGCGAATAACTTGCTATTACCTGCATTAATTGCCGGTAATAGTGTGGTGTTAAAGCCATCAGAAGAAACACCTTTGGTTGCTGAACTTTTTGTTAATACACTCAATAAATTATTACCTGAAAACGTATTACAAATAGTGCACGGTAATGCAGATACCGGCAAAGCTTTAGTTGAAGCCGATATTAATATGGTCGCCTTTACCGGTTCACTCGCGGCTGGCAAGCATATTATGGCAAGTGCAGCAGCAGGGCTTAAACGCTTAGTTATGGAGTTGGGTGGTAACGATCCGCTTATTGTGATGGCAAACGCAGATATTAACAAAGCGGTACAATTTGCTGTTGCAAGTTCTTTTGAAAATGCCGGGCAAATGTGTACGTCTACCGAACGCATTTATGTTGATGAGCAGATCGCCGATGAATTCGAGCAGAAAGTTACGGCTTTAGCTAATCGTTATCAAGTGGGCGCTTGGGATCAAAAACATGTCAACTTTGGCCCGATTGTTAATCCTAAGCAGCATGCTCATGTTTTATCGCAACTTAAAGATGCACACGCTAAAGGTGCAAAATTTTTATTAGGGACACATCACTACGAGTTGCCTTATATACAGCCTACTGTTGTCACTGGTATTACCGCTAATATGCTTTTAGAGCAAGATGAAACCTTTGGCCCTGTGGTGGCTATTAGTCGCTTTAATGAGTTGTCTGAAGCGGTTGAACGAGCCAATGCCAGCTCATATGGTTTAGGTGCTGTGGTTTTTGGTCATGATGGTGCTAATAAGGTTGCAGAGCAAATGGAAGCGGGGATGGTTGCTATTAATCAAGGCGCTGGAGGCCTTGGACCTTGGGTTGGGGCGAAACAAAGTGGTTTTGGTTTTCATGGCACGGCAGCTGGTCATCGCCAGTTTACCCAGTTACGCATTATCAACCAATAGCAATACACTATGGTCAGCACAACCCTTTAACTAAGCAAATGCGTTAAGGCCAGTATACCCATTATTGAAAGAGTAAAATATGAAACAAACAATAGACACAAACACTGACTTTTTTGTCGCCGCATTAGAAGCCGGCGCAGAGCACCCGGCTTTACCTGCATGGGGGAACCGTCAGGTTAATCCTGCTAATTTGAGCAAAGATTTTGATATCAGTCATATTGAACGTCGAGAACTGATAGAGGTGCCTGGAGCATTTCAATTATTGAATGTCTTGAGCAAAGATGAGTGCGCGCAGCTTATCGATATTAGTGAACAATTAGGTTTCTTGCCAGATGCTGCCGTTTCTTTGCCGCGCAGTGTTCGACACAATGACAGTTTAACCTGGATAGTTGATGAACAAACTGATGGCACTATTTGGCAACGCATTGCGCATTTAATGGATGACCGACAGGCTATTTTTGGTGGTCGTAAAGCGTTAGGGATCAATGCACGTTTTAGATTCTATCGTTATAACCCTGCTGACTACTTTAAGCCTCATTCTGATGGCTCTTGGCCGGGTAGTCGCATTATTGGTGACGAGCTAGTCACTAATGCTTATTCTGACCGATATAGTGAAATGACTTTTTTAATCTTATTAAGTGAAGACTTTCAAGGTGGAGAGACACGTTTTTTAGTCAATGCTGATGATCCCAACCAGCCAGCATCAAGAAATGACAGGGTTAAAAATGTCGATGTTCGAACCCCAGTAGGCGGTATATTATGTTTTCCTCATGGTATGCATCCTTTACAATGTATTCATAGCTCTCTACCTATTACTGAGGGGATTAAATATATCATTCGCAGTGATGTTTTATTTGAATTATAAGTGTTTCTCAATGGCCAAGTCGCTTTACATTGACGTGTGTAAAAGTGCTTTGTCGTCGGTAGAGCAAATCTAATAACTTTTAAGGTGACTGCTTATTGAACACGTAAAGAATATCAGTCAATATAGCTGAGATATTTTGTCAGATGAGCATTAGCCTTATTGACGCGCTTATTTTTAGTCTTGCCATGGATAGAAAAAGTAAAATTGGATATACCTTATGATTGAAATGCCCTTTGATAATTATATGTCTTACACTATAGGTATAGTGGTATTTTTTATGGGTGTGTATTTAACAAAAAATATTAAGTTTCTCCGAGATTTTAATATTCCAGAGCCAGTAACGGGGGGCTTGCTTGCTGCTCTATTTATCTATGCAGTCTATATTTTCACGGGTAGCGAAATAGCGTTTGACTTATCAACCCGAGATCGACTGTTAGTCTATTTTTTTACCGCTATTGGGCTCAACGCTAGGTTTTCTGATTTAGTTAAAGGGGGAAAACCTCTGCTGATATTATTAGTATTAACTCTGTCTTTTATTGTGATCCAGAATGTTGTTGGCATAACCAGCGCAATACTTCTTGATTTACCATCAACCATTGGCGTGTTAGCTGGCTCGGTTTCTTTAATTGGCGGTCATGGCACAGCAATAGCTTGGGCTCCCGATGCTGTTGAACTTGGTATACCTAATGCTCTTGAAATAGGTGTTGCAGCTGCTACGCTTGGACTTGTTGTAGCGAGTTTAGTTGGTGGACCTATTGCTAAATATTTATTGGCTAAGTACCAGCTTTCAAGTGAATCAACAGCAAAGCCTTCTATCGGTATTGCTTATCATAAAACGGATACAGAGTCCTTTAGCCACCTGAGTTTTATGGCGGTATTACTGGTTATTCATATTTGTATCATTATTGGTTTTTTTGCCAATAAGATGTTTATGGAGATGGGCTTAAAATTACCGCTTTTTGTGACTTGCCTGTTAGCAGGAATTTTACTGTCCAACACGGTTCCTCATCTCTTACCTAAATTACATTGGCCCGCTAGAACTCGCTCATTGGCCATCGTTTCTGACTTTTCATTGAGCCTATTTTTAACTATGTCACTGATGAGTATGCAACTTTGGACCCTAGCTGATTTAGCCGGGCCATTATTTATAATTTTAGGTGTACAGACCTGTGTTGCGGTGTTATTTATTATTTATATTTTATTTCCATTAATGGGGCGAAACTATCAAGCCGCTGTTTTAAGTGCCGGCTTTGGTGGTTTTGCGCTGGGGGCAACACCAACCGCTATTGCGAATATGACGGCGGTGACTAAAGCGCATGGCGCTGCACCAATGGCTTTCATTATATTACCTTTGGTCGGTGCATTTTTTGTTGATATTACCAATGCCTTTATCATCAGGATAGCCCTAAATTTTTAAAGCGCATTGACTTTGCCTACATCGAGAAAGTTTAGCGTTAGCGACTTATTGGCTTTTAAAACGGCTGTAACTGTTCGCTTTGTTTGTCTACTTAAAGGAATACTCTAATGAAAAATCCGCTGCCATTGGCATTTATATTAATTTTTGTTTCGACATACGTAAGTGCTAAGCAAGATAAAGCGTCATGCGTCATGAAGTTGTTTACCCTTGGCGCTGAATCGATGACGCTTGGCGAAATTAGATCTGTTTGTGCTAGCCAAGAAAATGATATCACTAGACAACAAAAAAAGACCGAGCAAACAGAATTACAGAGTAGAACAGGCGGTATTACCGATAGAATAAAACGTGAGAAAATGACTGAGTTTGAACCTTATGTGCTTACTCCTCATAGAATGAATTTTGTATTGCCAGCAATGACAACAAATAAAGTGAACAAGCAAGCATATAGATCCTTTGAAGGGTATGAAGACAACTTAGAAAATGTTGAAGCAAAATTTCAACTAAGCCTTAAAGTCCCCTTAAATTATGACAAAATATTTATAGAAGGCGATGGGCTTTACGCAGCTTTTACCTTAAGTGCCTGGTGGCAAATTTATGCGAGTGGCATTTCTAAACCCTTTCGAGAAACAAATTATCAGCCAGAAATATTCTATCTTGCACCGCTTAACTGGCATCCGTTTGGAGGTAATACGGGCTTTATTGTCGGGGTAGAGCACGAATCTAACGGGCGAGCACAAGACTTATCACGTAGTTGGAATCGTATTTACACACATATCCTTTTTGAGAAAGAAAAATTTGCGCTATCGATTAAACCTTGGATAAGGTTATCTGAGAAGGAAAAAACTTTTGCTTTAGATCCCGACGGAGACGATAACCCTGATATCGAAGATTACATGGGTAACTTTGAGTTAAGCATGGCCTATAAATGGCGTGACTATGAATTCAATTTCAAAGGTCGACAAAATTTCAGTAGTCATTACGGCGCTGCTGAGCTTGGTTTTACTTTTCCGCTATGGGGTAAACTAAGGGGCTACGCAATGGTGTTTACTGGTTATGGTGAAAGCCTTATCGATTATAACTATAGTCAAACTAGGTTTGGTATTGGCATCTCACTCAGTGATATTTTATAGCAAAAAAAAACACGCGCTTTATTTTATAAAGGCGTGCTTTATTGTCAAACTATGTCGGATATTAAATTACTGAAAGTACGACTTCAATGTTACCACGTGTCGCATTTGAGTAAGGGCACACAAGATGCGCTTTATCTACCATTGTTTGCGCTTGTGCTTTATCCATATCACCTAATGATATCGCTAATTTTACCGCAATACCAAAACCACCTTCAATAGCACCAATAGAGACTTCTGAATTAATATAAGTTTCGCTCGGCAAACTGATTTTTTCTTCACCAGCAACAAATTTAAGTGCACCAATAAAACAAGCAGCATAACCAGCAGCGAATAATTGCTCAGGGTTTGTACCTTGTCCATCATCTCCACCTAAACCTTTTGGCGTAGATAAGGTTATGTCTAAGCGACCATCATCAGATTTTGCTGTACCTGCGCGGCCACCCGTTGCTGTTGCTTTTGCTGTGTAAGCAATGTTTTCTAATACGTTCATAATAAACTCCAAGTCATTAATATTTACTTTGCATGCAAAATATATAGGAAACAAATACTGATTGCAAATACTTTGTGTGCAAATTAAAATGTAACCTTCAGGAGAGTATTATGTCATTTGATCAATTAAAACTTAAAAACCAGCTTTGCCATCGATTATATATGGCATCAAACAGTATTGTTCGCGCTTACCGTGAGCCACTAAGCGAACTCAATATTACTTACCCCCAATATGTGGTCATGATGGCATTGTGGGAGCATGACAAAATAACTATTGCTGAGCTTTTAGATAAAACCATGATTGATGGTGGGGCGATGACACAAATTTTAAAGAAAATGGTTGATAAGCGCCTTCTAGAAATAATTAAAGACGACAACGACAAGCGCAAGCGCCTAGTGCAATTAACACAACAAGGGCAAGAATTAAAAATAAAGGCTGCAAGTATTCCTAATACAATCAGTTGCAAATTTACCCATATTAACAGCACACAAGCCAGACAACTTATGGAATTACTCGACCTAGTAGTCAATGATTTAGCGATAAAAACATAACAAAATGTAAATAAACCACCAGTTAAAATAATAATACTCGCATTAACTAGACGATCGGTCTATTATTAATAAATGAATATTCCAGCAATTAAAGCACGCCGCGGTAGACCGCCCAAAGTAGCGCGTGAAAATCAAGATACCAAAGCGGAGTTAATTCGCAGTGGTCTAGAACAACTCACTGAAAATGGCTTTGCCTCTTCAGGAATTGATCAGATCTTAAAGAAAGTGGCTGTACCCAAAGGATCTTTTTATCATTATTTTGCCAGCAAAGAAGCTTTTGGTCAGGCGGTCATTGAAAACTACGCTAATTATTTTGCTAACAAGTTAGATGCATGTTTGTTGGATGAAGCATTTCCTCCTTTAACACGTATTAGTCATTTCGTTGAAAGCGCCAAAGTAGGCATGGTCCGCTATCAATTTAAGCGTGGTTGTTTAATCGGCAATCTAGGCCAAGAAATTGATTTACTTCCTGAAAGTTTTAGACAGCAATTGATTGATATATTCCTTTGTTGGCAGTATCGCTTGGCTACATGTCTCAGAGCAGCACAAAAGCAAGGTCAAATCTCACCAAACGCAGATTGCGATCGACTGGCTGAATACTTTTGGATGGGTTGGGAAGGCGCGGTTAGTAGAGCAAAGCTAGTTCAAAATACTTCACCCTTAGATAATTACCTGAATTTTTACATAGTCGGTTTACCCCGATAATTTTTTCATCATTTATAGACGATCGGTCTAAATAAGGAGTAGCAGATGTTTAAAGGCATTTTAATTGAAAAAGACGACCAAGGTTACCGCGCGACAGTTAAAGATATTGACGACAACTTACTGCCAGAAGGTGATGTTACCGTTAAAGTTTCTCATAGCACGCTTAATTACAAAGATGCTTTGGCCATCACAGGTAAAGGTCCGGTAGTTAGACAATTCCCTATGGTTCCCGGTATCGATTTAGTCGGAACAGTTGAACACACTGAGAGTGATAAGTTTGAGGTTGGCGATAGTGTACTACTCAATGGTTTTGGTGTCGGTGAAATGCACTGTGGCGGTTTAGCTGAAAAAGCTCGATTAAAAAGTGAATGGTTGATCCCATTGCCAAAAGCATTTACGCCACGCCAAGCCATGGCTATTGGTACGGCAGGTTATACCGCGATGCTTTGTGTAATAGCACTTGAAAAAAATGGCGTCACTCCAGATAAAGGTGAAATTTTAGTGACCGGAGCAAACGGTGGTGTCGGTAGTTTTTCAATCGCAATCCTAGCGAAATTAGGCTATACAGTTGTTGCTTCAACAGGTCGCGTTGATCAAGTAAAATATCTAGAAAAACTAGGTGCATCAGCCGTTATCGACCGTGAAACGTTATCGCAACCTGGTCGCCCAATGACAAAAGAACGTTGGGCTGGCGCAATTGACTCAGTAGGTAGTCATACGTTAGCGAATGTTTGTGCGAGTATGAAATATGGTGGCACTGTTGCAGCCTGTGGTTTAGCGCAAGGCATCGATTTTCCTGCCTCTGTTGCACCTTTTATTTTACGTGGCATAACTTTAGCGGGTATTGATAGTGTGATGCGCCCACTCGCAGACAGGATTGAAGCATGGCAACGACTTGCTGATATTTTAGACCCCGATATTTTTGAAGATATTTCTACCGACATCACCTTGGTAGAAGCTGTCGATGTGGCCAGTGATTTAATGGCAGGCAAAGTGCGTGGTCGAGTGGTTGTTAATATCAGTTAGTGAAAGCTATAAGTTAAATGAGTACAAACTGATATTTTGTAAGTTTCTACTCATAACTACCGGTAGTTATTAAAAACTTTTTATAATAGAACATCTTAGTTAGCTGTAACTAACAAAGAGTAAAGGCTCAAGCATTTCTTGAGCCTTTAAAACATTAAGACAGCTGGATTGTAAACGTTATTGAGTCTTTAACACTTTTTTAACGGTAGCTTCTAAGCTAGTTAACCCCGCTTTTTTTCCTGTAAAAATCGCCTCATCAATGCTTTTATTGTGATTGAAGTGCGCATCTAATGCGAACATAGCACCAACACGGTTACCGCTGGCGCAATGAACAAAAGCTTGTTCTTTATTTGTGATGGCAGCAGTAAATAATGCGAGATTTTCTTTATTGATATCACTGGCACCACTAATAGGTATCGCAATATAATTCATGCCCAAGGCTTCTACTTTAACTTGTTCGTCAAAATCGTCAAATTCACCAGTACCCCGTAAATTTATTACCGTTTTAATACCACTTTTTGACAGCATAATGAGATCATTTTCGCTGGGTTGCCCACCAATAATAAATTGCTGGCTATATTGTGTAGCATTTTTGGCTGAGAGCTTATCACTAACGTCATTAGCTTGGCTAAAACCAGATAAAGTGAACATTAAAATTAAAAAGATAAAAACTACGCTTGCTTGTTTATTCATTAGTGTACTTCCAATTGGCGAATTAACTTTATATGATTTTTGTTTTGAACATACTTTATGAAAAGATGTAAAAAGCGCTAGTCATAGCAGTTTTTTAATATATATTAATTGTATAAAAGTTGATATTAAAGGTAGCAAAATAAAATGATTTTTGGTGCAAAAAAAAAAGAAGAAATCTCTCGTTTGAAAATTGAGAATAACCAATTAAAAAATCGTATTGAATCACTAGAAGAAAAATTATTATTAGCCGAAAATGATAATTCTCAGTTAGCTGAAGATATGTCTACTAACGATAGTCGTGCTCGTACACATGAAGATTTGAATAAGCTTTGGATGCAGTCTTCAAGTTTAATTGACCAAATTCGTCAAGAGTTAGCATCTTCATCTACCGGTATGATTGAGCATCGTGATACCTTTCAGTCGTCGCAGCAACTCTTTGATCAAATCATGGATATGTTAGCAACAAATATTATTTCCACGTCAGAGATTTCTAATGAGACGCAATCGGCATCAACATCAGTTGACCAATTGAAAACAGTGACTTCTGGCATTAATGACTTTGTTAATATCATTAAAGGTATTTCTGATCAAACTAACTTATTAGCGTTAAATGCCGCCATAGAAGCAGCAAGGGCTGGAGAACAAGGCCGAGGCTTTGCTGTTGTTGCTGACGAAGTTAGAACATTAGCCCAACGCTCAGCGGAGGCTTCCAATGAAATATCTAACTTAATAGAGCAAGTTAATACACAAATGGGCGATGTTATTAATGGTATTGGTCAAGTAGGCGAGAAGAGCCAAGCAATAAGTGCCAGTACTTCTTCTATTGAAGATACCGCGAATCGTATTGTGTCATTATCAAAAAATATGTATTCGGTTATTACTCATTCAACAGCCGATGCATTCTTACAGACGGTTAAAATGGATCACGTTGTTTGGAAACTTGACGTCTATAAGGTGATGTTAGGTATGTCTGATAAATGCCTTGAAGATTTTGCTGATCATACTATGTGTCGATTAGGGAAATGGTTTTATCAAGGGGAGGGCGCTGAAAAATATGCAACACAAAGCGCTTTTAAACAAATAGAAGGCCCACATATCGATGTTCATAGTCATGGGCTTGAGGCGTTAAAGGCTCATAATGCTGGAGACTCGGCTCGTGCATTAAAAGCCCTTACTGTTATGGAAAATGCGAGTTTTAAAGTGGTTGATGCATTAACGGGGCTTTCTCAACAAGTTGCTCAAAATATTAATTCAGCAACTAAAAAGTAGCACTTTAGCTTTTATTGTTCAGGATGGCCTCTCTCAGACATCCTGTCTTTTGATACATTAGTGCATCCTTGTACGTCAACGGTCATGACAGCTCTTAGGTATCGATACCTTCGCTGCCAAGGAACGTATATGTTCAGGATGAACGGTATAACGTGGTGGCATGGACGCCAAGGAACGTATATGTTCAGAACTGCATAGATGCAGGGAGTAGAGATTAGGGTAATGCAGCAGCAGTTACCGAGCGGCCAATGGCGGTCTGCGTTTATTATTTAGCTTTTAGTCGCTAGGTCACTCGTTGGTAAGTACTTATATTTTGTACATGGGCACATGGGTGTTTTCTAATTTGTAACCCTTTAATGTTGCTTGACCTTGATAACTTGACTCACCGTCACCGCTGAACTCAAAATCAAAAATACTGATCCAATGGGGTCCCAAAGCTTTGCTAAAGGTTAAGCGACTTGATCGCCGCGAAAGCGAAATGAACTGCAAACCATCTTTTTCACAATATGCTGTTATGTGGCGTAATGCGAATTCTGAAACTTTTCTAAGGTAAATGAAATACCACAAAAATAAACAGACAATCAGTAATAAATAAATATTTTCCATTCTAGCTCTCTATCATTAGCGTTGAAATAACATACCAATAGCTTTACTTAACTCATCGCTACGGTTTGGCGCTCTCATACATTGAAATATTAATGGCCGTAAAGTAGGAATAGCCACTAAATCTTTAAAAATAGCTTGGAAAACGGCAATATCATGCTGAGTTACTAATAACTCCAAAAAAGACATGATTTGCGGTTCACTGGTGAAAACTTGCCAACATCTTCCAGCAATCACTATCGCTATTTCTTCAGACATTTCTTGTGCAGGCGACGCTTGCTTAATCAGGGTATTAATAAATATTACCACATGAGGGTGTTCACAACTTGATGATAAACTTCGTAATATAAAACTCAGCTCAGCGTTACTGTCTTCATCTTTTGCACTCTCACGCAGCTTAAATTCTGCAATGAGTCTATCAATAATATCTACTGATAACTTAACATTTTCTAATGCTGAACATAATGGCTTAAGAACCTGCGAAGGTAATTGAGGAAGAGCGTTGACTATTATTTTTTGTATTTCTTTAGCTGATAAACGTACGGCAAAATCATTTAAGCCTTGCACGCCTACGTTGTGGTAATCCTGCCAAGAATTTTCGCCCGATAAATAACTTAATGCGCCTGAAAAATATTGGCTACTATTATTTTTTGTTTCTAGCGAAATTAAACTGTTCATATAGGCTAGTTTGTATTGTGGCGGAGTAAAATGATAAGGATTACTTTTAAGTAAGGCTTCTTGTTGCTCGCTTGGCGCCGTACTAAGTTCAGCACCTAATGCTTCAATAATAATAGCTATAAAATGATCCCTTGCGGCTAAGTTAAGTAAACCACGCTCATCAAGAGGTATCTTTACAAACCATAAATATGGTGAAGCGTTTTGCTTTTGCCAAAAAGCTATTGCTATAAAGGCATGGCCTTGAGAAGGGAATGGATAAGGGATCTGGTTTGCTTCAATTTTAGTAAAACTATCTTTTGATAATTTATCTATTTTTCGGCCAATATCAAATACCCGATATTGAGAGCCAGAAAGCTTTAATAATTCAGAAATAGAAGAAATAGTATTCATAGCTTAAATAATAAATAAAATAATAATCGAATAATGTTGGCATTATAGAGATAATAATAGATCAATACTATTTGCTTTTTGCATAGCAGATAAGAAACCTAGAGATAATCATGCCTTTTGATGAAAAACCCATCTTAACGATATTATATCAAGATGATTACATTGTTGCCGTTGACAAACCAGCAGGACTTTTTGTTCATAGAAGTTATATGGATAAAGATGAAATATATTTTGCCTTACAATTGGTGCGTGACCAAGTGGGTAAATATGTTTATCCCCTTCACCGATTAGATCGCCCGACATCAGGTGTTCTATTATTTGGTTTAAACGAAGAAGTAGCCCGATTAATGGGGCAAGTGTTTATTGATAAAAAAATTCAAAAAACATACTTTGCTTTGACGCGGGGTCACTTACTGGGGGCAGGCGAAATAGATTATCCCCTTAAAGAGAAGCTCGATAAATTAGGTGATAAAAATGTTAGCCTTGATAAAGCACCGCAAGATGCTGTTACTCACTACGAGTCTTTATTAACTGCAAGTTTACCTATTAAGGTCGGTAAATTTGATAGTGTGCGTTATTCATTAATTAAATTACTGCCTACCACGGGAAGAAGACATCAAATTCGCCGTCATTTAGCACATTTACGCCATCCTATTTTAGGTGATATTAATTATGGGGATAATAAACAAAATCCATTTTTTATTGAACATTTTGGCTTTAAGCGGCTGATGTTAATCGCTAAAAAAGTAGTATTTATTCACCCTATTACCAACGTACAGCTGACAATTGAAGCTGAATTTGATCAGCAATGGCTAGAGGTTTTTGATGAACTATCTTGGGAGACTAAAATAATAAAGACCTTAACGTAATCATTACATTAGCTTATTCAGCGGTAATAATACGAATAGAATTTACATCTCTAGCAATTAAAGCAGCATAAACATGTGTGGTTCGTTGGCTATTATCGTCGCTAATTTTTGGCCCTTTAATATTGACAGTATTAACAAAAATATCATTACTATAACGTTCGCGTTGCTGAGCAAATGCTAACATCATTTGCTGATCTTCCGTTACTGGACGATGAAGCAATGACATCATCAAATGATGGTCAGAGAGCAATGGTTTTTTTTCTATTGCTACTTGTGGGGTCGAGCGACAAGCCGTCAGAAATAAAGCGCTAAGAACAACAAGCAAAGTTAAAATATTTTTCATGATCAGTCAATAATTAAACAAGTGATACCTCTAGATGGCAAATGGTATGCCAAGTGTTTTATTGATTGTTAAATCAGTTGAGCTAAATGAAGTGAGAATAATTAATTAACTGTTATTTATAAAGAATTTTTAAATTTTTTATTTAATGAAAGCAGGTGTTTTTGTAAAGATCATTAACTTTGACAGCCAAGCTATAGCAAAGACTGTTCAGCTGTCAAAAAAATAGCGGTGATAAATTCACCGCTATTTTTACAAAGAATTTATCGCTTTATTCTTCTGATACCGAACGAAGTAAAGCATTAATACCAACTTTTGCGCGTGTTTTAGCATCAACTTTTTTAACAATTATCGCTGCGTATAAACTGTAGGTACCACACTTA
The DNA here is from genome assembly GCF_014077275.1 of Colwellia sp. BRX8-7. NCBI lineage: Bacteria > Pseudomonadati > Pseudomonadota > Gammaproteobacteria > Alteromonadales > Colwelliaceae > Colwellia > Colwellia sp. BRX8-7. The sequence continues at coordinate 27,047 of NZ_JACGVP010000015.1, forward strand.
GAAGGTAAGTTGCCCGGTACGACTACTGAGCCTGCTGGCACACGTCCATAATGTATTTCACCCGTTTCACGGTCAAAAATGCGAGTACTTTGACCAATGTAAACGCCCATAGAGATTACTGCGCCTTCTTCAACAACTACACCTTCAACAATTTCCGATCGTGCACCAATAAAGCAATTATCTTCAATAATAGTTGGTCCTGCTTGTAAAGGCTCTAAAACTCCACCGATACCAACACCACCAGATAAGTGTACATTCTTACCAATTTGAGCACATGAACCGACAGTTGCCCATGCATCGACCATACAGCCTTCATCAACATAAGCGCCGATATTAACAAAGCTTGGCATAACCACTACATTCTTACCAATAAAACTACCCGTGCGCACAGATGCTCCAGGAACGACACGAACACCGTCAGCTTCAAAGTCTGCTTGTGTGTAATCAGTATATTTCATCGGAACTTTATCAAAAAAGGTACTTTCGGCGCCGTCGATGACTGCGTTGTCCCAAATTCTAAAAGAGAGTAAAACTGCTTTTTTTAGCCACTGATGAACAACCCATTCACCGGCTACTTTTTCTGCAACACGTGCTGAACCATCATTTAAGGCGGCTAATGCGTTTAACACCGCCTGCTTTACTTCAGTTGAAACCGTTTTTGGCGTGATGTTCATTCGATCTTCAAAAGCTTGTTCTATGGTGCTTTGTAAGTTTGACATGGTAATTCCTATTCTTTTAAATTTATGGTCTAAAGTGTTAAATGCTAAATTGTTTTTCACATAGCATCGCTGAAAGTTTTTGCTGTTGTTCTTGTGTTAACGCTAAATTATCAGTGTTTGAAACCGTAAAAACATCATCTATCTTTTCACCAAAAGTTGTGATTTTTGCTGAGTGAATATTTAGTTTGTTTTCTTGAAAAATTTTGGCAAATTTAGCTAATAGGCCGGGATGATCAAGCGCAATTATTTCTAATACCGTAGTTTTATCGGTTGCTGTTTCGATAAAGCTCACTTTAGTGGGAACTTTAAAGTTATCAATATAAGCGGGAGCAGGTTTGTTTTTTACTTTTGGCAGTGGTTTCATTAATGATTTAGTGAGTTTGTTTGCTATATCTAATGCCCGACTGCTGTCCGTAATCGCTCTGTTTTTTTGATCTAATACCACAAACGTATTTAAGGTATAGCCTTTCTTACTGCTAATTATTTTAGCATCATGAATCGATAAACGCTGCGCGTCGAGTAAGGTCACCATTTTTGCAAAAATATTTGCTGAGGCTTTGGTATAAATAAATATTTCAGTACCGCCTCGATAAGGCTTAGGACTGATCAACACTAAAGGTTTTACGATACTATGTTTTATTATATGACGGCTATGCCAAGCAATTTGTACCGGTGAATAACGTAAAAAATATTCGGCTTTAAGCTTTTTCCAAAAGGTTCTAATTTGATTAGCATCGCACTCGTAATCTTTGAGCAGTTCAAGTGCTTTTTCTTGGTTTTCTCGTGTTTTTGCACGTAAATCAACTTGTTTTTCGAGTCCGCGGCGAAAGGCTCTTTTGGTATTAAAATAAAGCTCTTGCAGTAAATTTGCTTTCCAGCTATTCCATAAACTTTCATTGGTTGCACGCATATCAGCAACGGTTAAACAATAGAGATAATCTAAGTGAGCTTCATCCCTGACAATAGCAGCAAAATTTCTGATCACTTCTTCATCAGCAATATCTCGACGTTGTGCGGTTACCGACATCACTAAATGGTTTTTGACTAACCAGGCTATCATGCGCCCATCGTGATCACTTATCGGGTGAACCTTGCTAAATTCTAAGGCATCAACTGCACCTAACTTTGCATGGTCACCACCACGACCTTTCGCAATATCGTGAAAAATGCCTGCAATATATAATACTTCTGGCTTACGAATACGCTGCATTATCTTGCTACAAAGCGGATAATCATTGTCGTGTTGAGGTTGGCTAAAACGGTAAATATTTTTAATTAAGCGGTAGCTATGTTCATCAACTGAATATGCATGAAATAAATCAAACTGCATCTGCCCAACAATACTTCGCCATTGTGGTAAATAAGCGGCAATAATCGAATGGCGATGCATTAAGCTAAAGGTTAAGCCTAAGCCATTAGGATGCTTCATAATTTCGATGAAGATTCGTCGACATTCGGCGTAATCCATCAGCCCTGAAATTAAACGTCTACGGGCATTTCTTAATAATCTTAGTGTCTGAGGGTGTAAATCGGTAATATTTTCATTTTGAGCAACCAGTAAAAACAGTTCCATAATTTTTACTGAACTCATAAAAACTCTGTCATTTACTGCATTTATTTGGCCATCAATAATAATAAAATCTTTAGTCAGAGGGATCTTTTCAACCGGATGATTCTTTTTGATAATGGCATATTCAAAATGCTGTAATAGCATTTTATTAAGTTCAGCAACACGGCCAATAATACGAAAAAATCGCTTCATCATGCGTTCAATAGCAAATTTACCTTCATCACCAAAGCCCATTAAACTGGCAACTTCACCTTGGTAGTCAAAGAGTAAACGGTTTTCATTACGACCCGCAATAATGTGCAAAGCGGCACGCATCCGCCATAGGTAGTCTTGACACTCTAATAATTCAAAAAATTCGTTTTGTGTTAAATAGTGATGGGCAACAAGTTCTTCAAGTGAGTCGGCAACAAAATGTCGTTTGGCAACCCAAGCTATGGTTTGAATGTCTCGCAGGCCACCCGGATTAGCTTTTAAATTGGGCTCTAGCGTATAAGATGCACCATGGTATTGTTGGTGGCGTTCATATTGTTCTTCGCGTTTGGCCAAGAAGAATTTTTTTGAGGTCCAAAAGCCATCTTTTGCCAATAACGGATATAAATTCTGAGTGAGGGCTTCATTGCCACAAATTTGGCGCATTTCCATCAGGTTTGTCGCTATGGTAACGTCGCTTTTTGCTTGTTTTACACATTCTTTAACACTGCGGACACTGTGACCAATATCGAGCTTTACATCCCATAGCTGAGTAATAAAAGCAGATATTTTTTCGGATAAGGCATCACTGATCTTTTCTTTAGTCAGTAATAATATATCGACATCAGAATAAGGATGTAATTCACCTCGACCATAACCACCAACAGCAAGTAAGCTAATTTGATCTTCATCTAAATTGTGCTGGCACCAAAGTTTATGGAGAATTTTGTCAACAAACTCTGAACGCGTTGACACTAATATGGATACCTCTACATAAGGAAATTTATCTTTTTGCCATTGCTGAAAATCGCGGCTAAGTTGACAAATATCTTGAGTAGAAATAAAAGGGGAGCTAACGGCTAATGGGGTACTATATTCTATCGGAAAAAGAGTTTGCATAGCTGAATATTTTACTCAATAAGTTAAGGCGATAGACATCATGCTTTATTTAGCCATTAAAAAGCAAATAACGACTATCGCTAACTTATACTTTGTTAACAAAACCAGTAATAAAACTAGTTATGTAGGTGTCTTGGAATCGTATCATCGCTATGTAATGTTAAAATTTCACAGCCTGTGCGAGTAACCACAAGTGTATGTTCCCATTGTGCCGACTTTTTGCCGTCTAAGGTGTAAACGGTCCAATTATCTTCTTTATCTAGTAGTGTATTAGCACGACCAAGGTTAACCATAGGTTCGATAGTAAAACACATACCTTCAAGCATTTTTTCTTTGTCGGTATTTTTATAATGAACGATCTGTGGTTCTTCATGAAAAACGCTGCCAATACCATGGCCACAATATTCTTTTACAATAGAGTAACGACCTGATTTTTTTAAAAACTTTTGAATAGCAGTGCCAATCTCACCAAAGGTGTTGCCAGGTTTTACTTTTTTCAATCCGACATACAAAGCTTCTCTGGTGATACGACATAAACGATTATCTTCAAGACTTACTTCGCCAATAAGAAACATTTTACTGGTATCACCGTGATAGCCATCTTTAATAACAGTGATGTCCAAATTAACGATGTCGCCATCAACTAATGGCACGTCGTTAGGAATACCATGACACACCACGTGATTAACTGAGGTACAAATTGATTTAGGAAAGCCATGATAATTTAATGGCGCTGAAATGGCATCTTGCACTTTGTCAGTATAGTCAGCGCATAGGGTATTTAACTCATTGGTTGTCACACCTGCTTTTACATAAGGTGTGATCATCTCTAATACGTCGGCGGCAAGTTTTCCTGCTATACGCATTTTTTCTATTTCTTGCTGAGTTTTAATTGTAATACCCATTTATTCCTCTATTGTCTGTTTAGTGTAAAGGCTACGGTTGTTATTTTGCCTAAAAGTGTCGTTATTGTCTATTGGTCTAGTTTTTTGCAAGTTCAAGCTCAACAGCTTCTATTATTGCACTAGGGTTTTGTAAATATAAGTTATGATTGAGTAAGGTTAGGTTTTCATTATGAGCAATTAGTAATGCGGGGATCGCTTTTGTACCAATATACTCTTGAAAGTCATAAATTTCTTGTAAAACAAATTCGGCTTCCTTAGCTATTTTACCTTCTTTAAATACTTTTGCAGGCGGTGATAGCTTAAGTTCATCAATGATAGGCTGAAAATCACTTTCGTGCGTAAACGCTGTGCCTTGTTCAAAATGCTGTTTTTGGATAGCGGTAATAAGCTCTAAAGTTAAGTGAGGCACTTTTTGACTGACCCATCCTATTAAATTAGCACTTAATGTTGAGTCTTTCTCTACGTTAAGTGTCTTCACATATTCGTGACTAAATTCAATGTTAGCGTCATCTTCAACGGCATCAATAGTTTTTCGGCTGACTTTCTCATCTCCTTCATAGTGAGCACTGTGCCATAAATTTAAAGTGATATTTGGATAAGCATCAGCAATTTCTTTAACTAAAGAAGTTGTCGCAAAGCTCCAAGGGCAGTGTGTGTCATAAATAAAAAAGAGTTCAGTAGACATGGTCATATATCGCCGTAGTGTTAAGTCAAAAATTTAATAAAATATAGAACCGCTAATTTTAGCGCGTACAGTAAAATTATCCCAGTAATATTATTACTATATTAATTAAGAAATATTGACCTTTAATTGTTAATTTCTAGCCTTTGGTAAATTAATATGGTATAAAGTGCGCCGTTAAATTTGTCGATTGAATAGCATAGTTATTTAGATTTTATCTAAGTATTACTCAGTGTTTTCGGTTATCCGATTACTAACTTGTTGTTATCGATAGTGTTTAGCTTTTAAACTTGTATTATTAAAAATAATAATACTTATTATAAATTCACATACATTTATTAAGAATATGTCGGGGTGCTCAGTTTGAATTTGTCTTAATTATAAGCAGATAATCGAACAATAAAGAGTCAGGTATATTTGAATGTATGAACGCTTAACCCCCTAAACCAAATAAAGGAAAAATCATGCCAAACGTTTCTATGCGCGATATGCTTAAAGCAGGTGTTCATTTCGGTCACAAAACCCGTTACTGGAACCCAAAAATGAAAACTTACATTTTTGGTTCACGCGATAAAGTTCATATCATCAACCTTGAACAAACTGTTCCTATGTTCAATGAAGCCCTTGCTTTCTTATCAGGTGTTTCTGCGAAAAAAGGTAAAGTTTTATTTGTTGGTACTAAGCGCGCTGCAAGCGATGCAATTAAAGATGCTGCTATCAAATGTGATCAGTTTTACGTTAATCACCGTTGGTTAGGTGGTATGTTGACTAACTGGAAAACAGTTCGTCAATCAATTAAGCGTTTAAAAGATCTTGAAGCACAAAGCTCTGACGGTACTTTTGAAGCTCTTACTAAAAAAGAAGCTTTGATGCGTACACGTGAAATGGAAAAACTTGACAAAAGTCTTGGTGGAATCAAAAACATGGGTGGTTTACCTGACGTTTTATTCATCATTGATGCTGATCACGAACACATTTCTATTAAAGAAGCTAAAAACTTAGGTATTCCAGTAATATCTGTAGTTGATACAAACTCAAACCCAGATAACATTGATTTCATTATCCCGGGTAACGACGATGCAATTCGCGCTGTGACTTTATACACTGATTCTGCTGCTAACGCAGTTTTAGCTGGTCGTGAAAAGAACATTGTTGTTCAAGCTGAAAAAGACGGTTTTGTAGAAGCTGAATAATTTCAGTTTTTCATAATCTTTTTTGCTATTGCCACAAGCGTGTTAGCGCTTGTGGCAACATATTAATATTTATGCCCGGCTTTAAATAGTTTAGGGGATAACAAAATTTGAGGAATTCTCTCATGGTAATTACTGCTGCAATGGTAAAAGAACTTCGTGAACGCACAGCTGCGGGCATGATGGATTGTAAAAAAGCTTTACAAGAAGCTGAAGGCGACATGGAACTTGCGATTGAAAATATGCGTAAGAACGGTCAAGCAAAAGCGGCTAAAAAAGCCGGTAACATCGCTGCTGAAGGTGCTATTTTAATTAAAAGCGCTGATGGCGTTGCTGCACTTCTTGAAGTTAACTGTCAGACTGATTTTGTTGCAAAAGATTCTAACTTCTTAGGTTTTGCTAACGAAGTTGCAGACGCTGCTTTAGCATCAAAAGCGACAATCGAAGAGTTACAAGCTCAATTCGAAGAAAAGCGTATTACGCTTGTGACTAAAATTGGTGAAAACATCAATATCCGTCGCGTTTCATACGTTGAAGGTGCTGCATTAGCTTCATACAGCCATGGCGCTAGTATTGGTGTTGTTGTTGCTGGTGAAGGCGATGCTGAATCATTAAAGCACATTGCTATGCACGTTGCTGCAAGTAAGCCTGAATTTTTAACACCTGAAGATGTTGCTGATAGTGTTGTAGAAAATGAACAACGTATTCAACTAGATATCTTAAAAGCTGAAAACGATGCTCTTGATGATAAAAAGAAAAAACCTGTTGAATTACTTGAAAAGATCATCATAGGTCGTATGAAGAAATTTACCGGTGAAATTTCTTTGACAGGTCAAGCATTCATCATGGAGCCTAAGAAAACTGTTGGTGTTGTTCTTAAAGAGAAAGGCATTACGGTTTCTAACTTTGTTCGTTTAGAAGTTGGTGAAGGCATTGCTAAGAAAGAAGAAGATTTTGCTGCTGAAGTTGAAGCACAAATTGCTGCATCAAAAGCTTAATTTTTAAGCATTTAATTCAGTAAAACAGTTCTTTTTTCAGTTTAGACTTTCGATAGTCAGCTAAACGTATTAAAATAGCCGCGGTCAAATTGATCACGGCTATTTTTTTCGCCTATTTATAGACAAAATACAGGAATGTTTTTTATGAGCATCAGTCCAAAACCAATATATCGTCGAATTTTATTAAAACTTAGTGGTGAAGCCTTAATGGGTGAAGAGGGTTTCGGTATCGACCCTAAAGTTTTGGATCGTATGGCTCAAGAAATTAAAGAACTGATTGAAATGGGCATCCAAGTGGGTTTAGTTATTGGCGGCGGTAATTTGTTCCGTGGCGCTGGTCTTGCAGAAGCAGGAATGAACCGCGTTGTTGGTGACCAAATGGGTATGTTAGCAACCGTAATGAACGGTCTTGCGATGCGTGATGCCTTACATCGCGCTTTTGTTAATGCTAAATTAATGTCTGCTATTGACTTGGCAGGTGTTTGTGACCGTTATAACTGGGCTGAAGGCATCAGTTTATTAAAATCTGGCCGTGTTGTTATTTTCAGTGCCGGTACCGGTAATCCTTTCTTTACCACAGATTCAGCAGCCTGTTTACGCGGCATTGAGATTGAAGCTGATGTGGTTTTAAAAGCGACTAAGGTAGATGGCATCTACTCAGATGACCCTGTTAAAAACCCTGATGCTACCTTATATAGCCAATTAAGTTATAACGAAGTATTAGAAAAAGAACTCAAAGTAATGGATTTAGCCGCATTTACGCTCGCGCGTGATCACAATATGACTATTCGTGTTTTTAATATGAATAAGCCAGGTGCACTAAAATCAGTGGTAATGGGCGGTAATGAAGGTACAACTATCGACCATTCAGAAAATTTAGTTTAATTTTTGATTTAAAGGAAATTCAACGTGATAAATGAAATAAAACAAGATGCTCAAGACCGTATGAGTAAAAGTATCGAATCATTAAAAAGCAATTTAAACAAAGTAAGAACGGGGCGAGCACATCGTTCTTTACTTGATAATATTGTTGTTGATTATTACGGTATGGAAACACCATTAAGTCAAGTGGGCAACATTGCTACACCTGATGCGCGTACTTTAGCGATTACTGTCTTTGATAAAGGCATGATCGGCGCTGTAGAAAAAGCAATTTTGAAATCTGATTTGGGCTTGAACCCATCATCTCAAGGAACACTTATTCGTATTCCTTTACCACCTTTAACAGAAGAGCGTCGTAAAGATCTTGTTAAAGTGGTTAAAAATGAAGCTGAAAATGGCAAGGTCGCTATTCGAAATATTCGCCGCGATGCTAATTCAGATGTAAAATCATTGAATAAAGAAAAAGAAATTAATGATGATGAAATGCATCAGTCTGAAGATGATATTCAAAAATTAACCGATACTTATGTAAAACAGGTTGATGATATCTTATCTATTAAAGAAAAAGAGTTAATGGAAATATAACTTCTTTAATCGATAATATAAACCGTAGTTATTAAATGATCACTACGGTTTTTTTTACAGAAAATTTGAATCTAGCTTGATTAGTATGACGGAACGATTATGACTGAAGCAATAACAGATACTTTAATCAAAGTGCCGCAACACGTTGCCATTATAATGGATGGTAATGGACGCTGGGCACAACAACGTGGAAAAACACGGGTTGCAGGTCATAAATCAGGTGTTGAATCAGTTCGAACATCAGTGAGTACTGCGATAAAATACGGGGTGAAAGCATTAACACTTTTTGCCTTTAGTAGTGAAAATTGGCAACGTCCAGAACAAGAAGTTAGCGTATTGATGGATTTATTCATGTTTGTGCTAACACGAGAAGTGAAAAAGCTTCATAAAAATGATGTGCGCTTCCAAGTGATTGGCGATGTTTCACGTTTTTCAGAAAATTTACAAAAAAAAATAAAAGTTTCAGAAGATTTAACCGCAAACAATAAAGGTATGGTATTGTCTGTTGCAGCTAACTATGGCGGACGTTGGGACATAGCTAATGCCGCTAAAATTTTAGCTGAAAAAGTATCCAATAACACCATGTCTGTTGATGATATAACCGAAGAAACACTCCATCAATATACTTGTTTAGCTAACTTGCCTGAACTTGATTTACTTATTCGTACCGGTGGTGATTTTCGCATAAGTAATTTTTTGCTATGGCAAGCAGCTTACGCAGAATTTTATTTTACAGAAACACTATGGCCTGATTTTGATGAACAAGCGCTCATTAATGCTATGGGATGCTTTGACCAAAGAGAACGACGTTTTGGTCAAACAGGTGAACAAATAAAAATTTAAGACTATAAATTAAAAACAATAATAACGATAAAATTAAATAGCATTTATAAGGGTTTCCATTTGTTAAAACAACGTATTATTACCGCTGTTATCTTAGCGCCTTTAACTATTTTCGCCATTTTCTATTTACCTCTAGATCAATTTGCGGCTTTGTTTATGGCTGTTATGGCTATTGGTGCATGGGAGTGGGGGCCTTTAATGGGCTTTGCCAATAAACGCCGTCGTCTTGCTTTTGTTTGTGCGACGATTATTCTTATATCTGTGCTTTGGTACGCACTACCATTGTTACAACTCTGGTCTAATGATGGGCAGCTCCATTCAGGTGTGTCGCTGGTATTATGGATTGCTGTTGCTTGGTGGGTGCTATCAGCAACGCTAACCTTTCTTTATCCTCGCTACAGTAAATTTTGGTCAAGCCATCGCTCGATTCGTGGTGTATTTGGCTGGTTAACGCTTATTCCTACTTGGCTCGCTTTTATGGTGCTGCGCAGTAATGATTACAACCAAGATCCGTATAATGGCGCTCAGCTCATTATGTTTTTATTCTTAATGGTGTGGAGTGCTGATGTAGGTGCTTATTTTGTCGGTAAATCTATCGGTAAACGTAAACTACTACCCAATGTCAGTCCAGGCAAAACCCTCGAAGGCTTTATTGGTGGTGTTGTTTGTGCCTGTATCTTTATCAGTATTGCCGGTTACTCGCTCGGATGGCAGCAACATCAATTTACGTTAGCGTTAATTGTCACCGCTATCATCACAACAGTGTCAGTGCTAGGTGATTTAAATGAAAGTATGTTTAAACGCCAAGCAGGCATAAAAGACAGTGGCGCAATCTTACCTGGTCATGGCGGTATCTTGGACAGAATTGATAGTTTAACGGCTACTGCGCCGATTTATGCATTATGTTATGCCTTATTAGGCTGGCAGTAGGTTGATATAAACGATGCGTAAACTTTGTATTTTAGGTTCAACAGGATCGATAGGTGTTAGCACCTTAGAGGTTGTTAGGCTTCATCCCACGTTATTTTCTGTTGAGTCTTTATCGGCGAATACCCGGGTTGATGAAATGTTGGCGCAGTGTCTGGAATTTAAACCGAGCACTGTCGTTATGGTGGCCGAGCATGCGGCACAAGCTTTAAAAGTAAAACTCGACCAAAACGGTTTACAAAATATTGAAGTACTCAGTGGCGGACAAGGCTTAATTGATATTGCTCAAGCTGATACCTCAGATACGGTCATGGCTGCTATTGTTGGAGCGTCAGGTCTTTTGTCTACTATGGCTGCAGTTAAGTCGGGTAAAAGAGTACTGTTAGCAAATAAAGAAGCTTTAGTGACTTCAGGCGCTTTGTTTATAGATGCGGTTGAAAAGTATGGTGCAGAATTATTGCCGATAGACAGTGAACACAATGCTATTTTCCAGTGTTTACCCGCTAATGTACAAGCTAAGCCAGGTCGATGCGACTTAGCAAGTAATGGCATCAGTAAAATATTACTGACCGGCTCAGGTGGTCCGTTTAGAACTTTTTCAGTCGAACAGTTAGCAGAAGTAACCCCAGCACAAGCGTGTGCCCACCCTAATTGGGAAATGGGCCGTAAAATTTCTGTAGACTCTGCGACCATGATGAATAAAGGCCTCGAATTTATTGAAGCAAAATGGTTATTTAATATCGACCCTGACGATATCCACGTTGTTTTACATCCGCAAAGTACCATTCATTCAATGGTGCAATATAAAGACGGTAGCGTGATAGCTCAAATGGGTAATCCTGATATGCGTACCCCCATTGCTCATGCCTTGGCTTATCCGCAGAGAATTGATTCAGGTGTCGCACCCTTAGATTTTTTCAATACGCCATCATTTGAATTTGAAGATGTCGATTATCAAAAGTATCCTAATTTAAAATTAGCCATAGCTGCCTGTAAAAGTGGCCAAGGTGCATGTACAGCTTTAAATGCCGCTAATGAAATTGCCGTTGATGCTTTTTTGAACGAAAAAATAAAATTTACTGATATTGCAAAAATAAATGAAACTTCTGTGAATAAATTTGTCTCAGAAAGGGTGGCATCAATTGATGATGTTGTTGCGCTTGATGCAAGTGCTAGAGAATTTTCACGTAATTTAATTGCCAGTGGCTGCTTTGTAGTCAATGATGTGGCGATTAATGAAGTTAACGAAAAAGGTAATCTATAGTTGTTTGATTTTTTTTGGAATTTAGCCTCTTTTGTTGTCGCTTTAGGTATTTTGATTACGGTGCATGAATACGGCCATTATTGGGTTGCCCGCAGAAACGGCGTGCAAGTAGAGCGTTTTTCAATTGGCTTTGGCAAAGTATTATGGCGAAAAGTTAATAAAGAAGGTACAGAGTTTGTTATCGCCTTAATTCCATTGGGTGGTTACGTTAAAATGCTTGATGGCCGCGTTGATGAGGTCAAGCCCGAAGATATCGATAAAACTTTTAATAATAAAACGGTTTATCAGCGTATAGCGATTATTGCTGCTGGGCCTCTAGCAAACTTTGCTTTTGCTATTTTTGCTTTTTATCTGATGTTTCTAATTGGTGTGCCGAGTGTAAAACCGATTGTTGGTGAAATAATGCCAGAATCTATAGCGCAGCGGGCGAATCTTACCAGTAACAGTGAAATCATTGAAGTTGCCGGTCAAAAGACCTTAGATTGGCAAGATGTCAATCTAGCGTTAGTCTCGCAAATAGGTGAGAGCGCTTTTACTATAAAAACAAAAGAACAGGGTAGTGCTTCACCGAAAACTTATAATTTGGATGCGGCTAACTGGTCTTTTTCACCCGATAAAGAATCAGCCATTAGTAGTTTAGGTATTGCTCCTTATAGAGCCGCTGTTTATGCTGAGCTAGCTTTTATTGAAGAAGGTAGTGTTGCAGATAAGGCCGGCCTAAAAGTTGATGACAAGTTAATTAGCATCAATAACGAAAGTATTAATGGCAGTTGGGCGATGTTTTCAAAAAATATTAGTCAACTTCCGGAACAAAACGTTATTTTAGTCGTCGAAAGACTTGGTGAAAACAAAGAGATAATGGTAACACCGGCTTTAATTGAACGTGCGGGTAAGAAAATAGGTTATTTGGGTGTGGTTCCAAAATCTGACTCTTACCCAAGAGAATATTTATTTGAGTTACGTTACGGCGTTGTTGATGCTTTAGGACAAAGCTTACAGCGTAGTTGGAACTTAGTAGTATTGAGTTTTGACATGATAGGCAAGCTCTTGACGGGTGATATTTCTGTTAAGAACTTAAGTGGGCCTATTTCTATCGCACAAGGAGCAGGAAGTAGTGCACAATATGGTTTGGTATATTTCCTAGGTTTTCTGGCTTTAATTAGCATTAACTTAGGTATTATAAATTTATTACCTTTACCAGTGCTTGATGGCGGGCATTTATTTTATTATCTTGTGGAAATTGTCACAGGTAAACCCGTATCAGAAAAAATACAAGAAATAGGTTTTAAGTTTGGTACACTAGCCCTCTTAGGCTTAATGAGTATCGCATTATTTAACGATTTTTCGCGGTTATAACAAAAGAAGTAATAAAAGTTAGCATTTATGATAATTAAAAAAATTGCCCTTGCGGTATTATTAGGTGCCTTAGGTACAACAGCACAAGCCTCTGAAGAATTTCAAGTAGAAGATATTGAAGTAAAAGGGTTACAGCGTGTCGCACTCGGCGCTGCTTTGACTCATATCCCTTTTAATACGGGAGATACGCTCAATGAATTCCGTATTTCTCAGTCGATAAAGTCTCTCTACAAGTCAGGACATTTTAATGATGTTGTCGTTTATCGTGAAGGTAATAGAGTTATCTATCGTGTTCATGAGCGTTCAACGATCAGTGAAATCACCTTCGATGGCAATAAAGACTTAAAAGCAGAGCAACTAACTGAGAGTCTTGACGGCAGTAATATTCGAGTCGGTGAAACACTCGACATGACTATAATTTCCGGTATTGAGGTAGGCTTAGAAGATTTCTACCACAGTATTGGTAAATATAATGCCGATGTAAAAGCTGAAATTATTCACTTGCCTCGTAACCGTGTTGACATAAATTTTGTTTTCACCGAAGGCGATGCTGCAGCAATAGAGCAGATTAACGTCGTTGGTAACGAGATATTTTCTGATGTTGAGCTTCTTGAACGTATAGAACTTACCTTTGATTCTCCTTGGTGGGATTTTATGGCGCAAGACCGCTATCAAAAACAAACCTTACAAGGTGATATAGAAACGATTAAAAGTTACTATTTAGACCGTGGTTATCTGCAATACAAAGTAGACTCGACTCAGGTGTCAATGACCCCTGATAAAAAAGCGGTTTATATTGCCTTGAATATCACTGAAGGCGAACAATTTAAAGTCAGTGAAATAGATTTTATTGGTGATATGGTTGGGTTTGAACGTACGATCCGAGCTATTAACCCATTACGTCCAGGTAAACTTTATAATGGTGCAGAGGTAACGTATACCGAAGAAACTATCAGCCGTTATCTAGGCCGTTATGGTTATGCTTACCCGAAAGTAACCGTTATTCCTGAAATTAATGAAGAAGAAAAAACGGTTAAACTGACTATTTCTATTGACCCTGGCAAACGTGTTTACGTTAACCGTATTAACTTCGAAGGTAATAATGTTACTGCCGATAAAGTACTACGCCGTGAAATGCGTCAAATGGAAGGTGCTTGGTTATCGAATAATGCTGCCGAAAGTTCAAAAGCATGGCTACAGCGTTTACCTTATTTGGAAGATGTTGAATACGAAACTAAACAGTTACCAGGTGATGATGACTTAGTTGATATTGACTTTACGGTTAAAGAGCAACCCTCAGGGTCTTTTACTGCCGGTATTGGTTATGGTTCTACGACTAATTTAAGTTTAAGTGCAGGTATACAGCAAAACAACTTTTTAGGAACGGGTAACCGCTTGGCATTTAATGTTAATACCATGAGTTATCAGCAAAGTGCGAGTATTTCTTATACCGACCCATACTTTACTGTAGATGCTGTTTCTTTAGGCGGGCAAATATATTACAGCGAGTTTAATGCGGGTAATGCGAACTTAGTTGAATACAACAATAGAACTTATGGTGTTGGGCTTAACTTAGGCTTTCCTATTAATGAATATGTTCGTTTAAACTTTGGCGTAGGTTACAAAAGTAACGGTATTACACGTTTACAAACTTATGAACAAATTCAACAATTTTACGAGATATATTCTGATCCTAATAATCCTGATGGTGGTTTAGAATTTGAAAGTTTCGATTTATCGATGGCTATATCTCGCACGACATTGAACCGTGGTACCTTTCCAACAGACGGCTCAAGTCAAAGTTTGACTTATAAAATGACAACGCCAAATTCAGATGTTGATTATTTTAAAATTAACTTAGACACTAAATGGTACTTCCCATTAACACAAGATCAACGTTGGACAGTGCTAGCACGTTTAAACGCCGGTTACGGTAATGGTTATGGCACCATAGATGGTAATGACCAGATATTGCCTTTCTGGGAAAACTTTAGAGCGGGTGGTTCTGATACATTACGTGGCTTTGAAAATAACATTGTTGGCCCACGTGCGGTATTTCGCTATCCAACACAAATCACAGGTACTCCTGATCCGGTCGAGGGTGGAAGTAGTTGTTGTTTAGGGCAAGATCACGATTTTATTAACGTCTCACAGCGTTCTGTTGGTGGTAATGCCATTATTGTCGCGGGTATCGAACTTATTGTACCAACACCATTACTTGATGAAGGTTTCTCGAACAGTGTTCGTACCAGCTTTTTTGTCGATGTTGGTAATGTTTGGGATACAGAGTTCAACTTAGAAGACTACAACGATTTAGTAACCTCTGAATTTGAAAAGATTGATGATTATTCAGATGTTGGTCGTTATAGAAGCTCTGCCGGTTTATCAGTGCAGTGGTTATCTCCTATGGGCCCAATGATCTTTAGTTTCGCGAAAGCACTAAAATCAGAAAAAGATGATGATAAAGAGTTCTTTAGTTTTAATATAGGTAAAACATTTTAATAAAGAGAACTTTCAGGCATAGTGCGTATAAATTTACTAAGGGGGTTTAATTCTTATAGTTAGCCCCCATAGCTATTACATGACAATTATAAAAATTAATGCAACTTATATCAAAGTTGTGAAGTAATAATATTTTGGAGATAAAATTGAAAAAATTCATTAAAACAGTTACTTGCTCTGCAGTAGCGTCAACGTTGTTATTAGCAAGCTCTGTAATGGCTGCTGATCAAAAAATCGCCGTGGTTAATTTCCAAGAAGTGATGAGTAAAATCCCACAAACAACGGCAGTAATGCAGGTACTAGAAGCTGAGTTTAAAGATGATAAAGCTATTTTAGCTCAGTTAGAAAAAGACATTAAGTACTACCAAGAAAAGAAACAGCGTGACGGTTCATTAATGAGCGCTAAAGATATCGAAGAACTTGATACTCAAATCGCAACATTATATCAAGATTACCAAGCTAAAGGTAAAGCGTTCCAACAAGCAACTGGCTTGCGTAAGAACGAAGAAACAAACAAAATTATAGCCTTGGTTCGTCAAGCTATCGACAGCATTGCTGCAAAAGACAAATATGACCTTGTTTTAGAACAGCAAGCCGTTATTTTTGCTAAGCCAGATGCAATGATCACTAATAAGGTTGTTGAACAGGTTAGTAAACTTAACTAAGTCTACCGCTAAGTAGTAGATATAAGGTTAATTTAAGCCTTACCGTTATAAAACTTGCAACTATTATTAATAATATTAGTTGCAAGTTTTTTTTCTAGCCTAATAAAATCATATTGGTTTTAGCGTCTTTTCCAGTTATGCTCATTGAGCATCCATAAAAATATTAAGTGTTTATGTCTTATACTCTCAAACAGCTAGCTGAAAAAATTGGTGCTGAGGTTCATGGTGATGAAACATATATCATTCATTCACTTGCCACATTATCAACCGCTAATGCACAACAAATTGCATTTTTAGCCAATAAAAAATACAGCCAACAGCTTGCTGATACTAAAGCTGGTGCGGTTATTATTTCTTCTCAACACCTTAAAGACTGTAATACCCATGCGCTAGTGATGAATAATCCCTATTTGGGTTATGCACTTACCGCACAATTACTTGATACCACTCCAAAACCGGCTAACAGTATTCATCCCTCGGCTCAAATTTCAGCGGATGTTACTTTAGGTGATAATGTCGCCATCGGCGCTAATACTGTGATAGAGCACGGCGCAGTTATTAGTGATAATGTTACTATTGGTGCGGGCTGTTTTATTGGTGTTCAAGCAAAAATCGGCGCAAATACTAAATTATGGTCCAATGTTAGCATTTATCATCGTGTTGAAATTGGCCAAGATTGTTTAATCCAAGCGAATACGGTTATTGGTTCTGATGGCTTTGGTTATGCAAATGACCAAGGTAAATGGTTGAAAATACCTCAGCTGGGAAGCGTGATTATTGGTAACAAAGTCGAAATTGGTGCCAGCACGACTATCGATCGTGGCGCGCTAGAAAATACAGTGATTAAAGATGGTGTTATTTTAGATAATCAAATTCAAATTGCTCATAATGTTGTTATTGGTGAAAATACCGCGATGGCAGCTTGTAGTGTTATTGCAGGCAGTACCGTTATTGGCAAAAATTGTGTGATAGCGGGCCTTGTTGGTATTAATGGTCATATTGAAGTTGCTGATGGTTGTGTTTTTACCGGCATGACCATGGTGACCAAAGATATTAATGAATCCGGTGTTTATTCTTCGGGCATGCCGTGCCAACCAAATAAAGAATGGAATAAAAATAATGCCAGAATTCGCAAATTAGAAAGTATACTTAAGCGCATTAAGAGTGCAGAGCATGACATCGAGCACTTAAACAATATTATTGAAAAGGAATAGTCCGTTGGAATTACCAAAAAACACCATTGAAATTGCAGAAATAAAAGCATTACTGCCACATCGTTACCCCATGCTTTTGGTCGATCGCGTTTTAGATTATCAGCCAATGAAAACATTGCATGCTATTAAGAATGTTAGTATTAACGAACCTGTGTTTAATGGTCATTTCCCTGATCTCCCTATTTTTCCTGGTGTGATGATCCTCGAAGCTTTAGCACAAGCAACTGGGCTTTTAGGCTTTAAAAGTACAGATGGCAGAGATAAAAATGAAATGTACTTATTTGCTTCAATTGATAAGGCAAAATTTAAAAAGTCTGTTGTGCCAGGCGATACTATGCATTTGCATGTTGAGTTCTTAAAAGAGCGTCGTGGTATGTGGAAATTTTATGGCGAAGCTAGGGTTGAAGGTAAAGTTGTTTGCTGCGCTGAACTTATGTGTGCAAGAAGAGTGGTATAAATGGTGACTTCCAATAAGCAGAGCTTAATTCACCCTCAGGCGATTATCGAAGAAGGCGCTAGCATTGGCAAAAATGTTAGTATTGGCCCTTGGAGTTATATTTCTAAAGATGTCGTTATTGGTGACAACTGTGTGATTAATTCTCATGTTGTCATTAAAGGCCCAACAAAAATTGGCGAAGGCAACAAATTCTTTCAATTTGCCAGTATTGGTGAAGATTGTCAGGATCTAAAGTATGCCGGCGAGTTAACCGAATTGATTATTGGTGACAATAATGTTTTTCGTGAATCTTGTACAGTCCATCGCGGCACGATTCAAGATAACAGCCTAACGCAAATAGGCAGTAATAATTTGTTTATGGCGTATACCCATGTTGCCCATGATTGTATTGTTGGCAGTCACTGTATTCTTGCAAATAATGCCTCTATTGCTGGCCATGTTCATGTAGGTGATTACGCTATTTTAGGTGGTATGACAGGCGTTCATCAGTTTTGTCATATTGGCGCGCACAGCTTTGTTGCGGCAAATTCGCTGATTTTAAAAGATATACCGCCTTATTTGATGGTGTCTGGTCAACCGGCTTCTCCTTTTGGTTTAAACTCAGAAGGGTTAAAACGCCGAGGTTTTGACAAAGAGGTTATTTTAACGATCAAACGAGCCTATAAAGAAGTTTATCGTAAAGGTTTAAACGTTAACGAAGCTTTAGAAAAAGTTGCCGCATTAGCCGATGATATGCCAGAGTTAACCTTGTTTGCTGAGTTTATTAAAAACTCTAGCCGTGGCATTGCCCGCTAAACACGATTGTTAAAAGTATAGAGTAAAGGTTAATGACAAAAACAGTAGAAAAACAGGCTATTCTCCAAACATCACCCATTATAAATAGTTCAACTGCTCAACAATCCCCCGTGTTTGGGCTTGTTGTTGGCGAGCATTCTGGCGATACGCTCGGCGCTGGTCTTATGAGCTCTCTAATATCTGTCTATCCTAATGCCAAGTTTATCGGTATTGGTGGTCCAAAAATGCAAGCTTTGGGTTTCGAAAGTTTGTTTGAAATGGAAGAGCTTTCCGTGATGGGCATTTTTGAAGTATTGGGCCGCCTCAAACGCTTATTTCATGTCAAAGACTGTTTAGCCGCGCAGTTTATAAATAATAGACCCGATGTGTTTATTGGCATCGATGCACCCGATTTTAATTTACGGCTAGAAAGACAACTAAAGAAAGCGGGTATTAAAACAGTTCATTACGTTAGCCCATCTGTTTGGGCTTGGCGTGAAAAGCGTATTTTTACCATTGAAGCGGCTACCGATATGGTGCTGTCGTTATTGCCTTTTGAAAAAGATTTCTATGATAAATATGAAGTGCCCTGTACTTTTGTCGGCCATCCGCTAGCAGACGACATTCCATTTCATTCGGATAAGCGTGAAGCGAGACAAGCACTCAACTTACCGCTTGATAAAAAAATACTTGCGCTTATGCCTGGTAGTCGTGGTGGTGAGTTATCTCGATTAACCGAGCCTTTCTTACTTTCTGCGGTACAACTTTTAGCACAAGACCCACAATTACATTTTGTTGTGCCGATGATCAGCGATAAGAGAACCGAACAATTTAGCCAATTGAAAGAAAAGATAGCGCCAAATTTAGCGGTAACAATTATTACTAATAAAACCCAACAAGTGATGGCTGCCAGTGATTGTTTACTCATGGCCTCAGGTACGGTAACACTGGAAGCTGCTTTAGTTAAACGCCCCATGGTGATTTGCTATAAGTTCAATGCTTTTACTTATCACATGTTTAAAGGCCTAGTAAAATTAGAATGGTTTTCATTACCTAATTTATTGACGAAAAAAACACTGGTACCTGAATTACTGCAAGGTAAAGTCAGCGTTGATAACATTGTGCCGTTAGTTAAAGAACGTTTATACCAAGACCAATCGTCACTTGAAGATGAATATATGAAAATTCATCTTGCTTTAAAACAAAATGCCAGTCAAGAAGCGGCGAAAGCTGTAATGGATCTAATGTCAAAATGAGTAATGAAGCGGTAAGCGATACCAGTTTAACCCCCCGTAAGAAAGTGGCAAAAGCTAAAAAGATTTTCCCACCTTTTGAATACCCTATTGCTTACTGTATCGCAGGAGTCGATGAGGTTGGGCGAGGACCTTTGGTGGGTGACGTTGTTACCGCGGCGGTTATTCTTGATCCCGAAAACCCTATTGAAGGTTTAATGGATTCAAAAAAACTATCAGATAAAAAGCGTCAGTTACTTGCGGTGGAAATCAAAGAAAAAGCTATTGCTTGGGCTGTTGGAAGAGCAAGCCCGGAAGAAATAGACACCTTAAATATTCTTCATGCCACTATGTTAGCGATGCAGCGAGCAGTACAAGATTTATCAGTAACACCTGATTATGTTTTAGTTGATGGTAATCGTTGCCCTATTTTTATGCAGGTGAACGGCAACATTGCTAGCCAATCTGTGGTTAAAGGCGATGATCGGGTTAGTGAAATAAGTGCGGCATCAATTCTTGCAAAAGTTGTTCGAGATGATGAAATGCTCGCTTTAGATGAATTACATCCCGAGTATGGTTTCGCAAAACATAAAGGTTACCCAACCAAAGCCCATTTAGAAAAAATAGTAGAGCACGGTGTACTTGATTGCTACCGAGCAAGCTTTAAGCCAGTAGCACAAGTTATTGCTATGCAGGGTGTTTTACCAACAAAAACTAAACAAGAAGACTCTCAGGTGAAGTGTTAATGTCAGAGCAAGTATTAGTTGATGCAGCCGAATTAGTGTCAGTCAAAGCTCAACCAAAATTTATTCATTTGCGAGTGCACAGTGACTATTCATTATGTGATGGTTTAAATAAAGTAAAACCTATTGTCGCCAAAGCCTCAGCTTTAGGGATGCCAGCCATCGCGCTAACCGACCAAACAAACCTTTGTGGTCTGGTTAAATATTATCATGCTGCTCACGGCGCGGGTATAAAACCAATTATTGGTTGCGATCTCTGGGTTAAAAGTGATGAATTAGAGAATGAACTTTCCCGCATTGTTGTTTTAGCCACTAATAATGTCGGCTACAAAAATCTCACTGAACTCATTTCTAAAGCCTACCTTCGGGGTCATGTTCAAGGTAAGGCGGTTATCGATAAGCATTGGTTAATTGACTATGCTCCGGGTTTGATCTTATTGTCGGCGGGTCGCGAAGGTGATATTGGTAAAGCGCTGATTAAGGGAAATTTCGAGCTGGTCAATAAAATGGTCGATTTTTACCAAAGCTACTTTCCTGATTGCTTTTATCTTGAACTGATCAGAACCAACAGAGAAAACGAAGAAAACTATATCCATTTGGCTGTCGAGCTGGCAGAAAAAGCGTCACTCCCTGTGGTAGCGACGAACGAAGTGATGTTTATTTCTCCTAAGCGCTTTGATGCCCATGAAATACGTGTTGCCATACATGATGGTTTTACCCTCAACGATAAACGTCGCCCGAAAAAATATTCTAAAGAGCAGTACCTTCGAACTGAAGAGGAAATGTGTGAATTATTTTCAGACATCCCTGAAGCGATTGAGAATACGGTTGAAATCGCCAAACGCTGTAATGTTACGGTTAGGCTTGGAGAGTATGTTCTCCCTGATTTTCCAACAGAAGGTTTATCAATAGAAGATTACTTGGTTAAAGTGTCTGAAGAAGGTTTACAAGACCGCTTAGAGACCTTATTTGATAAAGACGCAGCAGATTTTGCTGAAAAGCGTAAACCCTACGACGAACGTTTAGCCATTGAACTTAAAGTGGTTAACAATATGGGCTTTCCCGGTTATTTTTTAATCGTGATGGAATTTATTCAGTGGAGTAAAGATAATAATATTCCTGTTGGTCCTGGTCGTGGTTCTGGTGCAGGCTCTCTGGTCGCTTATGCCCAAAAAATCACCGACTTAGATCCCCTTGAATACGATTTGCTCTTTGAACGTTTTTTGAATCCTGAACGTGTCTCTATGCCAGATTTTGATATCGATTTCTGTATGGACAGGCGTGATGAAGTTATTGATCACGTTGCTGAACTATATGGCCGTGATGCCGTGTCGCAAATTATTACCTTTGGCACCATGGCAGCCAAAGCGGTTATCCGAGATGTTGGTCGAGTACTCGGTCACCCTTATGGTTTTGTTGACCGCATCTCTAAGCTTATACCGCCAACACCAGGCATGACACTAGCCAAGGCCTTTGAAGAAGAGCCTAAGTTGCCAGAAGCTTACGCACAAGACAGTGAAGTCAAAGATTTAATTGATATGTGCCGTATTTTAGAAGGCACAACACGTAATGCTGGTAAACATGCCGGTGGTGTGGTTATATCACCAACCACCATTACCGACTTTGCGCCACTTTACTGTGACGAAGAGGGTAAAAACCCGGTAACTCAGTTCGATAAAAATGATGTTGAAGATGCCGGTTTAGTTAAGTTTGATTTCTTGGGACTTCGCACGTTAACGATTTTGCAGTGGGCCATCGAAATGGCTGATGCAAAATTGTTAAAACAAGGCAAAGCGCCTATTGATATTACCCGCATTAATTTAGAAGACCCAGCCAGTTTTAAAGTGTTATTAAGATCTGAGACGACGGCAGTGTTTCAGCTCGAATCTAGTGGTATGAAATCACTTATTGCCAAATTAAAACCTGATTGCTTTGAAGATATTATCGCCTTGGTTGCGCTCTTTAGACCGGGGCCATTGCAGTCTGGCATGGTTGATAACTTTATTGAACGTAAGCATGGTCGTGAAGAAGTAAGCTATCCGGATGCTACTTGGCAACATATTGACTTAAAGCCTATTCTTGAACCGACTTACGGTATTATTTTATATCAAGAACAGGTTATGCAGATTGCGCAAGTATTGGCGGGTTACTCGTTAGGTGGCGCGGATATGCTACGCCGCGCTATGGGTAAGAAAAAACCTGAAGAAATGGCCAAACAGCGTGATGGCTTTGAGCAAGGCGCGATCAACCGAGGTGTTGACGGCGAACTTGCGATGAAGATCTTCGATCTGGTGGAGAAATTTGCGGGTTATGGTTTCAATAAATCGCACTCAGCGGCTTACGCCCTGGTTTCTTATCAAACCTTATGGATGAAAACACATTACCCTGCGCCATTTATGGCAGCGGTAATGTCAGCCGACATAGATAACACCGATAAAATTGTTACCCTAGTTGATGAATGTGGGAATATGGGGATAGATTTACTGCCTCCTGATGTTAATGCCGGTCAATATAAATTTACCGTTAACGAGCAAGATCAAATTGTCTACGGTATTGGCGCAGTAAAAGGCGTGGGTGAAGGTCCTATTGATGCCATTATTGCCGCACGCGAAGCTGGCGGTGAATTTACCGATCTTTTTGATTTTTGCGCTCGACTCGATCTTAAAAAAATTAATAAACGTGTTTTAGAAAAATTAGTTAAAGCTGGGGCCATGGACAGTTTAGGGCCTAAAAAAATTATCAACGGTAAAGAAGTACCACATCGTGCTGTTTTATTTGAAACATTACCTGAAGCAATAAAGGCTGCAGACCAATATGCAAAAGCACAGGCAGTTGGACAGAATGATTTATTTGGCTTAATTAATGAAGCGTCAGCAGAGCCGCGACAAGCCTTTAAAGATGTGCCGATGTGGGCTGAAGAAGTTTGGCTTAATGCAGAGAAAGAAACGTTAGGTTTATATTTAACGGGTCATCCTATTAATCGTTTCTTAAGTGAAATAAAGCATTATGCGACTGGACGGTTAGTAAGTCTGCAACCGACCAGTAAAGACAAAACCACGGTTGCGGTTGGTTTAGTGTTAGGTGTTAGAGTCATGGTCAATAAGCGCGGCAGACGATGGGCCTTAGTTACGCTTGACGATAAAAGCGCTCGCATGGACATTAGACTCTTTCCCGATGACTATGATAATTTTGCTGAATTGCTGGTAAGTGATGCTATTTTGGTCTGTAGCGGACAGGTCAGCTTTG
Source organism: Colwellia sp. BRX8-7 (assembly GCF_014077275.1). NCBI lineage: Bacteria > Pseudomonadati > Pseudomonadota > Gammaproteobacteria > Alteromonadales > Colwelliaceae > Colwellia > Colwellia sp. BRX8-7. The sequence goes on from NZ_JACGVP010000015.1 coordinate 50,890, forward strand.
ATGAATACTCCGGAGGCATTACAATGACCGCTCGAGATATCATGACGGTTGGTGATGCTCGTGAAAACTATGTCTCTTCAGTAGATATTAATGTCAATAAAAACAAGGCAGGCGCAGGTTTTATTGATAAATTTACCGAGGTATTAACACCTTATAAGGATGGTACGTGTCCTGTTCGGTTGTTTTATCAAAGAGATGAAGCAAAAGCTATGCTAGAATTAGGCGTACAATGGCGCGTTACGCCTGCAGACCCTTTATTACATGAATTAAGAACCTTATTAGGTGATGGCGACGTTACTTTAAGGTTTAAATAATTTAGGGCGCATTAAAGGGTTATTTATTGTTAACCATTATAAAAAATTTATAACAAGGTCGATGACGGCTTTGTTAGCAACTTAATAATCAAATTAAAATTATTAAGTACTCTATTTGAATAATCATGCTGTTGTTATAAAACGGCATAGAACATAGGTAAGAATAATCATATGTCATTAAATTTTTTAGATTTCGAGCAGCCTATTGCTGAGCTTGATGCCAAAATTGAAGAGCTACAATTAGTCAATAACGGTCAAGAATTAGATCTTGACCTTGAAGATCAAATTACTCAATTACGCGGTAAAAACGCTGAGTTAACCAAAAAGATTTTTGCAAATCTTGACCCTTGGCAAACAGCTCGAGTGGCACGTCATCCTCAGCGTCCTTATACGCTTGATTACATACCACGCATTTTTACTGAATTCGACGAGCTTGCCGGTGATAGACACTATGCGGATGATAGAGCCATTGTTGGTGGTACTGCGCGTTTAGACGGTAAACCTGTGATGATTATTGGTCATCAAAAAGGGCGTTCAACAGCAGAAAAAGTTAAACGTAACTTTGGTATGCCTCGTCCAGAAGGTTACCGTAAAGCCTTACGCTTAATGCAAATGGCTGAACGTTTTAATATGCCCATTATTACCTTTATTGACACTCCTGGTGCCTACCCGGGAATAGGCGCAGAAGAGCGCGGCCAAAGTGAAGCGATAGCGATGAACTTAAAGGTTATGTCACGTTTAACCGTGCCGATTGTTTGTACGGTTATTGGTGAAGGTGGTTCTGGTGGTGCATTAGCGATTGGTGTTGGTGACCGTGTCAACATGCTGAAATATTCTACTTACTCGGTAATATCTCCTGAAGGTTGTGCATCAATCTTGTGGAAAACTGCTGAAAAAGCACCTACTGCCGCTGCCGCTATGGGTATTACCGCTACGCGTATTAAAGAATTAGAACTTATCGATAATATCGTTGAAGAGCCATTAGGTGGTGCGCATCGTGATATGGATATTATGGCGGCTAACTTAAAGCAAGAATTAAAATCAAATCTTGCCGAACTAGAAGGCTTGTCAAAAGAAGAATTAATTGAAAAACGTTATGACAGATTAATGTCTTTCGGTTATTGTTAAGTTGTTATAAATCGACACGAGCAAAGTAGTATTGAATGCTTTGCTGATGAAGTTGTAGCCTTATCTTACTGATTTTATCTCTAAGTTAAGGCTACAGTTTTTTTTCAGTGTCAATTAACCAAGTATTCTATGATTAAACAGACCTTAATAGATTTTTTTTCCAACCACCCTCAAAAATCACTGCTTATTGCCTACAGTGGCGGTGTCGACTCTCAAGTGCTGTTACATTGCCTTGGTGCTTTAAAAACACAACATGCTATTAATAGCGATATTCGTGTTTGTCATGTTAATCATGGCTTGAGTGTTAATGCCGTTAAATGGCAAGCCTTTGCTAAAGCTCAATGCCAACTATTTGGCCTGCCGTTAGACATTATTGAAGTAAACGTGCAAGCTGTTGCCCAAAAAAGCTTAGAAGCGCTTGCGCGCGATGCCCGCTATCAAGCACTAAAATCAGTAGCTAAAGCCGGTGATTTAATTGTTACTGGTCATCACAGTGACGATCAGGCTGAAACTTTTCTACTCGCCCTAAAAAGAGGCGCAGGTTTGAAAGGGCTCTCAGCGATGCAAAGTGAAATGATGTTGGGGCAGCAATTACTGGTCAGACCGTTATTAACTATTTCACGAGCCGATATTGAAGCCTATGCGAAAGAGTATGGCTTAGTTTGGATAGAAGATGAATCGAATACGGATGAGCGTTTCGACAGAAACTTTCTCCGCCATCAAATTTTACCTAAGTTAAATCAACGTTGGCCAAGCATCAATAAGACGATTGCACGCAGTGCTGAACATTGCTTTGAAGCACAACAATTACTCGATGAATTAGCGCAGCAAGATTTAATTGCTTGCCAGTCTTCAGCTAATAAGCTGAGTGTTGTTGATTTAAATAAGCTCAGCGAAGCACGTCTTAAAAATCTATTGCGCTATTTTTTATCTTGCCATGGATTTTTAATGCCAAGCCAAAAGCAATTAATGCAAATATGCCAGCAGCTTAATGCACAAGCGGATAAGTCGCCAGTTGTGCAATTAGCTGAGTGTTGCATCAGACGTTATCAAGGTGAGTTACATCTAACGGGTATCTATCAGGACCTGTCGCTGTGGCAACAAAATCTAGCATTAGCGCTGTTAGCCGATGATAAACCGTTAGATGTTTGTCTTCCCGATCAATTAGGTTGGTTAAGTTTTTCGAATTTATCAGCACAAGTACAAGAAAACAGTGACTGGCAGTCGGTGATAAAAAAACCGGCAGAGCAACAAAAAGTGACGATTAGTTTTTCTCACGAAAACCCAAGGTGTTTGCCACAATATCGACAGCATTCAAGACCATTAAAGAAAGTCTTACAAGAGCTTGCTATACCAACATGGCAGAGAAAAAGGTTACCTTTTATCTTTTATGATAATGAGTTGGTTGCGGTAGTCGGACAGTTTGTTTGTCAGCGCTATCTAGCCGAGAACAGTGACTCAGTATTTACGCTATCATGGCATGGTCAACTGCCTCTTTAAAGGTACCGTGTAACGAATAAACTAGACAGTGTCGGTGCATAAGTGGTAAAAATCTTTCATCGATGCGTTATCTTAATAACAAAAACAATAACTAAAATAAGACAAACTATGACAACACAAAATACCTCTGTAGAAAAAACATCACTTTTTGGTAAGCTAAAAGCTATTAACATCGTCAATCAAATCATTATTGCACTTGTTGTTGGTATTGTTTTAGCGCTTGTTTTACCTGAAGTTGCACAGTCATTTTCAATACTCGGCAGTTTATTTGTTAGTGCACTAAAAGCGGTTGCTCCTATTTTGGTGTTAGTTTTAGTCGCATCATCTATTGCTAACCAAAAACAAAATAGCGATGCTAACTTAAAACCGATTGTTGGGCTTTATTTACTCGGCACAATAAGTGCTGCGCTGGTTGCTGTAGCACTAAGCTTTGCGTTCCCGGTACAGTTAACATTAGATATTATTGGCGCAAGTGCTAATCCGCCACAAGGACTAGGTGAAGTCTTATCAACCTTAGCGTTTAAAATTGTTGATAATCCGTTTAATGCGGTTGTTACTGGAAACTTTATTGGCATTTTAGCGTGGGGCTTAGGCTTAGGTTTCGCGTTGAAAAAAGGCAGTGAATCAACGAAGGTCATGGTTCATGATTTAGCCGAAGCAATTTCAAGTGTCGTTAAATTGGTTATTCGTTTTGCACCTTTAGGTATTATGGGCTTAGTCGCAAATACGGTTGCGACCACAGGTTTTGATACCTTAGGTGAGTTTAGACACTTAGTACTATTACTTTTAGGATCTATGGTTATTATTGCCTTGGTGGTTAATCCGCTGATCGTTTATTTTATTACGCGTAAAAACCCTTATCCGCTAGTATTTACTTGCTTAAAAGAATCGGGTATTACCGCTTTCTTTACGCGTAGCTCTGCAGCAAATATTCCGGTTAACATGGAGCTGTGTGAAAAACTTGATTTACATGAAGATACCTATTCGGTTTCTATTCCTTTAGGTGCCACCATTAATATGGCTGGTGCGGCGATCACCATTACGGTATTAACACTGGCTGCGGCCAATACTTTAAATATTGAAGTTGACTTTGCAACCGCTATTTTATTGAGTGTCATCGCCTCAGTATCAGCTTGTGGTGCTTCTGGTGTTGCAGGTGGTTCATTGTTACTTATTCCATTAGCCTGTGGTTTATTCGGTATAGACAGTGATATTGCTATGCAAGTAGTCGCGATAGGTTTTATTATTGGTGTTATTCAAGACTCTGCCGAAACAGCCTTAAATAGCTCTACCGATGTTATTTTCACCGCAGCCGCTTCGCATCACATCACTAAAAATCTAGAATAAATGAAGTCTTCGTTAACCACCTCATATAGAGGTGGTTGATTTTAGACCCTGAAGCTAATTCAGGGTGATAGCTTTTTTGCCACTTTATAGCCCTGTAACAAAGCTATACTTTCACTTTAATATTCAGCAACAAGCTATACCGCCACTTTAGTATTCAGCAACTAAGCTATACGGTCACGTTTTAGCCAGAGTAAAGTGCAGCCTTTAAATAATGGCTCAGGTCAATTATTCCCCGTTTTTAATCAGCACTTTTTAAATCACTGAATTAGGAGCATAATAGCGAAAAATCTTCTTCAAAAATTAGTGAATTAATATTATGCCTACCGAAAATGCCTTAAAAGCACGCAGTAATGCTAGCTGTGAATTATGTACGTCAACTGAACAATTAGCGGTGTTTCCTGTGCCACCAACCAGCGACTTAAGTGCTCAGCAATGTGTATATCTATGTGCTACATGCACAGCACAAATTAATGGTGACACTGCAATGGATGTAAGTCACTGGCGTTGTTTGAACGACAGTATGTGGAATCAAGAACCTGCTGTGCAAGTTATGTCGTATCGCTTGCTTCATAAACTGTCAGCAGAGAGTTGGGCACAAGACGCTTTAGAAATGATTTACATGGAAGATGATGTTAAAACTTGGGCTGAGCAAGGCATTGCCGCTGCTGAGCGAGAGGGGCCAACAAGAGACAGTAATGGCACTGATTTACAAGACGGCGACGATGTTACCTTGATTAAAGATTTAAAAGTTAAAGGCGCTAACTTTACGGCTAAGCAGGGCACTATGGTGCGTGGCATTACCTTAACGGATAATCCTGAGCATATTGAAGGAAAAGTTAACGGTACACGTATTGTTTTAGTCTCGGCGTATCTGAAAAAAGCTTAAGCAAAACTTGCTGTTTATAATCGCCTTAAAAAGCTATGTAAAGTCAAAAAAAGCATCAAAGTAAGTCAGTAAAGCCCCAACATTGCGGTTTTACTGTCTTACTCATATCGTTTATAACCAACGTCTTACTTTTAGCTGATAATCACGGTATTGTTGACCAAATATTTTTGTTAACATTTTTTCTTCGGGGATTATTTGAAAACGTGTCATGTAGCCAATAAATATTAAAATAATAGGTAAAGATGCTAAATGTTGTAAGTAATAAGCGAGCGAGATCAGTGAAATCAGCATGGCTAAATACATTGGATTTCTTGAAAATGAATATATACCAGAACTTACCACGGTTGAGCTTGTTTCTGGTTTAGTGGGGTTAACAGTTGTTTTGTGTTTTTTAAAACTGACTATTGCACAAAGGCCCACAACTATCGCGATAAATAACAGCGCGAGGGCAACTGGCACATGAGCCGGCCAGCTCAAGGTGAGGTCGGGTGATATTTTATAAAAAATCATCATTAATAACACGGCTATTAATATCTGCACAACGGGTATTACTTTTAACTCCATGATTTACCTTAAGCTTAAAAAGTTTATTGGCTGTTATTTTAGCAGGTATTAGTGGCTATTAAGCACACTATTCGATAAGTTTATTTTTAGGTGTTATTGACGTCGTCAGATAATATCGCCATTGTTCATTTGTATACTCGTTATGTTTCTTTGGTTTTCTTCTGGTTAAATTTTCAATATAGTACCGATAAAGGATTTATGAAATGTCAGTCCCCATCGCTTATTTTGCCGTTATTCTTATCTGGTCAACAACACCACTAGCGATAGTGTGGAGCAGTGAAACTATTCATCCAACCTTAGCGGTTTTGTTGCGGATGCTGATTGCGGTTGTACCTGGCTGGTTAATACTGAAAGCTTTTCGTATTGAGCTTCCTTGGCATAAAAGTGCGCTTAAACTTTATAGTTTTTCAGCGATAGGTATTTTTGGCGGGATGTTATTTGCGTATTTAGCCGCTGGCTATATTTCTTCTGGGCTGATGTCGTTAATGTTCGGCTTGGCACCTATTTTATCTGGGGTACTAAGTCAGCGCATTTTGGCTGAGTCTGCATTATCACCAGCAAAAAAAATAGCATTGGCGATCGCTATCTGCGGCTTAGCTACGGTATGTTTTGATAAAATATCACTTAAAGATGATGGATATATTGGCATTATCGCGGTATTGATTGCTGTTTCATTTTTTAGTTTAAGTGGTGTATTGGTAAAAAGTGTTGAAGTTGCTATAAACCCTATGGCAACAACCCTGGGTTCACTATTATTAAGCTTACCTTTATTTACCTTAGTTTGGCTTATTTTCGATGGCAATATTGCGCATCAAACATGGAGTAACAAATCAATATTAAGTGTCGTTTATCTTGGTGTTATTGGCTCTTTAGTGGGTTTTATTGCTTATTTCTATATATTACAACGCCTAAAAGCGAGTGCGGTGGCATTGATCACTATGATCACCCCAGTGATTGCCATTTCACTGGGGTTACTATTAAATAATGAAACGATTAATTTTAATTTAATCGTTGGCGCATTAGCTATCATTGCTGGTTTAGCTATTTATCAATGGGGCGATTCAGTGATTAAACACCATCGTAATAAATATGCTCAGTGATGAAAAAGTAACCATAGGATTTCGACAAGCCCAGCAGAGTGATATCGGCTATTTATTACAATTAAGAAAAGCCTCAATGGGCGAACATCTTATTGCTGCAGGTTTGGATTTATCTGATCAGCAACACCTTGAACGAGTGAATGAATTTTTTGCAGATTCAACTATTATTTTGATGAACAATGAGCCTATAGGCTTAATAAAAATAGCCGTATTAGCGAATAAATTACACATCAGGCAGCTGCAAATCATACCAATACATCAAGGAAAAGGAATTGGTGGTAAGGTTTTAGCCTTAATTAAAAGAAAAGCAAAAGAGTTAAAACTACCAATAACATTAAATGTTTTGTTAGCAAATCCAGTTATTTCTTTATATTTACGCCATGGTTTTGTTGTCACTGGCCAGAATGAAGTTGAGTATCAAATGCGCTGGTTACAATAAAATAAGGCCAGTAATTAAAATCACTGACCTTATGTTCAGGATGAACGGTATGTCACGATGCCATGGATGGCAAGGAGTGACGGTGTTCAGGACGAACGGTCAAACTTAGTAGATTTTACCACTCGCTCGAACAGTATTTACATCAATACGTGTTGGGGTAATACTGCCATCAACTAGTCCTTGCGTAGCGACTGATAACGTCTCAATAACCTGATACATCGACGCTAAGTCTAGGCTGCTAATATCATCAGACGTTTTATGATAATGCTGGTCTTTATCGAGTTGGGTACTACTAAAACTGTGAGCTGGAACACCTAAACGCGCAAGTGTTGCATTGTCTGAACGATAAAATAACCCCTGCTCTGGGTAAGGGTCTTGGTAAATTTCACTGTTTTTAGCCGCTAAGCTTACGTTAAGTAATTCACCTAAATTTGAACGCTCCATTCCTGTCATCCAAACCGAACCAGCGCCAAACTTTGAAGGTTTACCTATCATCTCAATGTTTATCATTGCCACAACGTTGTTAGGATCTAATTGCTGTGAAAAATATTTAGAGCCAAAGCCACCAATTTCTTCGGCGGTAAAAGCACTAAACATTAAGGTTCTTTTGTTCTCACCTTGATGGGCATAGTGTTGTGCCAGATTAAGAACAGCAGAGGTGCCCGACGCATCGTCATCAGCACCATTAAAAACCTCTTTACCATCAGCCGTTACACCTAAATGATCATAGTGTGATGAATATAAAACCACTTCTTTTGCTGTCGCTGGATTTTTATCTTTACCCGGTAGTATCGCAACAATATTGGTTAAGGTTTTTTCAGTTATCGAAGTACTCGCGTTAACGTCTACCGTGGTAATTTCATTATCATCGGCTAAAACCATAACAATAGCCCCTTGGTGCTCAAGGTTAAGCTTAGTTAAGCCTCGTTGAAAGTAACCTCGATAACCGGCAAAGGTTTTAGCGTGAGCGCTATGGATAATAACCAGATGCTGGCCACCGTCATTATTCATTTTACCAAGAGCCGCGCGCATATCATCCGCTTCAGCAATAATATGGGTGTTAACATTTTCAAGGCTCTGCCATGAAAGCGTGGCCATAGTACTTGCCATGCCTAAGTTAGCGTCAGCAATAGTCTTACCATTTAAGGTCACCGTTAATGCTGTTGGCATAATACTGGTTACATTAAATGTTTGTTTGAAATCTTTATTGCCTACCATTGGGCTTAGTCCAATTTCGGTAAACCTTTGGCTAATATAATCACCCGCTTGGTCAATACCAACAGAGAAGCTGGCTCGGCCTTTTAAATCGTCACTTGCGAGATAAGTAATATCTTTAATAACTTGTTCCAATGACATTTCAGCAATTTCAGCAATTTCAGCAATTTCGGCTTTAGGTGATTCAGGCTCACTGCATGCAGAAAGGAGTGTAATGCCAGTAAAAAGAGCTAAAGTTAAGCGGCTTTTAGTAAGGTGACTTTTCATGCTTATTATTTCCCTATCCATGTTGGTATTAATTATTGTAATTTTGTTGTTTCAATTAACAGTGTTTCATTACCCGCCGTTAACCATAATTGGCCATCTTGGATACTGCACTGAAAGTCCATAGAGCGGCCAGCAAGTTTTGCTAATGCATCACAAGTTTCTTGGCTAATGAGCTCAATGGAAAGTTTATTGAGTAGACATAATTTGTTTTGTGACTGTTTCCACCAGGTTTCAGCACTGCTGCCATAGGCATAAAGAATCACTTTTTGGGCACGATTACAGGCTTTTTTGAGACGTTTTTCATCCAGTTGCCCAAGCTCTATCCATAACTCTATCACTTCAGAGTAATTAATTTGCCACAGAGCGGCTTCTTCTTCGTCACTCACACCCTTACCAAATTGCAGATGTTCATTTGCATTTAAAATAAAAGCTAACAAGCGAACCATCATGCGAATATTTGTTTCTGAAGGATGTTGGGCGATGGTTAAATTGAGGGTGTCGTAGTAATTTCTGTCCATATCTGACAGTTGTATACTGGCTTTATTTATTGTTGCTTTTAGTGCCATGATTATCCGTAAAGTAAGAAATGCTAATTAAGCTTATAATACCCGTATAACATTAAGGAATACAGCAGGTAAGTCCTTTTATTCGACCAGCCACTCTAATTCATCAATGACTTTTCTGGCTTCAGCAATCGTGCAATCAGTGCGGGCCATTAATTGGTTAACAGTAATGTCTGACTTTAATTTAGCAATACGTATAAGTTCATCGTGACTAAGTGCTTGCCTTTGACTCATTAAGTAATTAACTAGCCACTGCCAACTCGGCTCTTCTGAGTCTTGTATAAAAGCGACAACGTGTTCTAATTGTTCAAAGCTAGCTTTTAGTTGCCAATTGCGCGAACGGCCAATTCTATAAAGTTCACAGCCACTAGCTCTTATTCCTGCTTTTAACGCATAAGCTTTTATTACTTTTCTAAGCAATGAGGGCAGATTAATGACAGGTATATGATTTGGCGATGTTTTCATAAGGAGCGAGTAATGTTAACAGAGAATAAAAAACCAGCAAAATGCTGGTTTCAGTCTTACTAATAATAATTGACTACCATTTTTTCTTCGGTTGAAATAATAAGTCTATATCATCTTCTTGATCTTTGGCTTTTTTCGCCGCATCTTTAGCATTAGTGCTTTTAAGTGCATCGGTTATTTCTTCAAGTTGGATCTCAACCTCAGCTTTTTTATTGATGGTATATTCTGTTTGTGAAGGATGAGCGGACAATGTTTGCAAAGCTTTCTCAAAATATTGGCGCGCTGACCCCAACATTTCTTTTTGGTAAGCCATGTTGCCACGTTTTAGCAAGCTTTCAACACCAATCTGTAGTTGCATAGCATCGAGCTTTTTATCTTCATGGGTAAATGTTTGTGCGTCTAATGCTCCTTTGACTTGCTCTGACTTAAGTGTTGCTCGTAATTTTTTAATACATTGCAAAATACTAACAAGTTGTTGTTCATTATCAGGGAGAATGAATGGTTCCTCTTGTTCTGAATTTGAAGCCGCGAGTTCTTGAGACGCTTTTAACCTTGACTCAATATCATCAACTTTACCTTTAATTTTTTTTGAATCAGGTAAAATTGATCTCATCGCTTTTGCTGCGGTTAAACTGCGTCGATTAAGAATGTTGACGATACTAGGATTACTGGGCAGGTTAGCAAGATGTAGAATAAGGTCTTCACTTTCATCTATAATCGCTTTTTGCTTAGCCGCTTTTATGCGTTTGTCTTTTTCTTGTTTTGCTTTGTGCTGTTGAATTGCACCAACACCCACAACTATAATGATTAATGCGATAATTAAAGCAATGATAATGCCCATAATGTTAACTACTCGTCTGTGAAAATAGAAATATCTTTTATGCAGTCTACAAAAAATGGACACATTAGCATAGCCTTATATGAACCTTTTATCTCTAATACTAATTAAGGCTATTTATATAACTTTTTATTTTGAATGAAAAACTTCATTTCATCATAGAAAAGCTATTTTAAACTTGATTATGTGGGTTTTGTTGTAATAATCCTACATTTTTAAATTAAATCTCGTTTATAAGCAGAATAATGAAAATTAATATGGAATAAGTCTTCATTTAAGTATATATTTTTTGCATAAGCAATCAGCATAAAAAATTTTGAAGTATAATTATGAAACTACAACAACTGCGCTATATTGTTGAAGTACTCAACAATAATTTAAATGTCTCTGCAACAGCAGAAAGTTTATTCACCTCTCAACCGGGCATAAGCAAGCAAGTTCGCATGCTAGAAGATGAACTCGGTATTCAAATATTCGGCCGCAGTGGCAAACATTTAACCCATGTTACTGCCCCAGGCAATGAAGTTATTAATATTGCCACAGAAATTCTCTCTAAAGTTGAAGCGATTAAAGCGGTTGCGCGTGAGCATACTCAACCCGATGAAGGTAAATTACGTATATCAACCACGCATACCCAAGCGCGATATGCATTGCCTGAAGTGATCAAAGGCTTTATGAAAAAGTATTCAAAAGTTTCTTTGCAAATGTCTCAGGGAACGCCAGCGCAAATTAGTGATGCCGCAGGCAAAGGTGACGCAGATTTTGCCATTGCGACGGAATCATTACACTTGTATAACGATTTAGTGATGTTACCTTGTTATCACTGGAATCGCAGTATAATAGTGCGACCCGATCATCCCTTAGCTAAAAAACAAGGCATTACTATTGAAGACTTAGCCAAGTATTCATTAGTGACTTATGTGTTCGGTTTTACTGGACGTTCAGAGCTTGATATTGCTTTTAATAGTCTTGGAGTAGAGCCTAAAATTGCTTTTACTGCCACCGATGCTGATGTAATTAAAACATATGTGCGTTTAGGTGTTGGCGTTGGTGTAATTGCTACTATGGCTATCGACCCTAGAATTGATAGTGATTTAGTGGCTATTGATGCCAGTCATTTATTTAATTCAAGTACCACTAAAATAGGCTTTAGACGCGGTACTTTCTTACGTGGTTACATGTTTGATTTTATTGAGCGTTTTGCTCCTCATTTAAATCGTGATTTAGTCACTAAAGCTGTTTTATTGAAAAATAATGCTGAAATAGATGAGATGTTTGCAAATATTAAGTTGCCTGTTCGTTAAAGCAACTGCGATATAAATCAATAACCACATAAAAGCGACTGATATCAGTCGCTTTTTTATGTTCAGGATGAACGGTATGTCGTGATGCCATGGATGGCAAGGAACGACGAATGTTCAGGATGAAGGGTATGTCGTGATGCCAATTATGTAAAGTATGGCAAGTAACGACGAATGTTCAGGATGAAGGGTATGTCGTGATGCCAATTATGTAAAGTATGGCAAGGAACGACGAATGTTCAGGATGAAGGGTATGTCGTGGTGGTAATTATGGTAAGTATGGCAAGGAACGACGAATGTTCAGGATGGCCTTTCTCATACATCCTGTATTTCAAAACATAAGTGTTTCGCTGCACGGCGATAGCAAGGAACAATAAATGTTCAGCCATTAACCCTTTGTCCGTTGCAGCTTTGGGATTAAAAACGTCTTAACATTCAGTAATGTTGACCGCTAAGCCGCCACGAGAAGTTTCTTTATATTTGGTTTTCATATCGTTGCCGGTTTCCCACATGGTTTTAATCACTTTATCCAGCGGGACTTTTTGATTACCGGTGCCGCGTAAAGCTAAACGCGATGCGTTGATCGCTTTTACCGAGCCCATAGCGTTACGTTCGATACAAGGAACTTGAACTAAGCCACCAACAGGGTCACAGGTTAATCCTAAATTGTGCTCCATACCGATTTCTGCCGCGTTTTCTACTTTACTTGGCGAACCACCCATAATTTCAGTTAATGCGCCAGCTGCCATAGAACAAGCTACGCCAACCTCACCTTGACAGCCCACTTCAGCACCAGAAATTGACGCGTTAGTTTTATATAAAATACCAATGGCTGCGGCAGTTAATAAATAGCGTACACAGGTATCTTCATCAACAGGTCTAACAAACTTATCGTAGTAGCATAATACGGCAGGTATAATACCGGCTGCACCATTGGTTGGCGCCGTTACAACACGACTACCTGCGGCATTTTCTTCATTAACTGCAAGAGCAAATAAGTTAACCCAGTCCATCGCTATAAGCGGATCGTTGTTATTTTCAACTGATAATGCTTTATAAAGGGCAGGGGCTCTGCGCGCAACTTTTAAGCCACCGGGTAAAATACCTTCTGTTTTAATACCACGGTCAACACAATCTTTCATTGCTTGCCAGATATTAACTAGTTTAGCCCTAACAGTGGCTTCATCGGCTAAGCACTTCTCATTATTCATCATGATGGTACTGATCCTGAGATTTTTCTCATTAGCTTCGTTGATAAGCTCAGTCGCTGATGAGAAATAATGAGGACGTTTTATATTGTTGTGCAGAGATAATGCTTTATCTTTTTCTTTTTCAAAGTCGCGGGCGTTAACAATAAAGCCGCCACCGATTGAATAATATGTTTGCTCTAGTAATAACGTACTTTCTTTTCCTGGGATATCTTCAAAGGCAAAAATAGTCATGGCATTTGAATGAGCAGGTAACGTTTTACGGCGATGATAAATAATTGCATCATTTTTAGGGAATGATACTAAGTGCTCGCCATTAAGCGAAATTTTTTGGCTAGCCACTACGGCTTCTAGAATTGAATCAATAGCGTCGACGGCAATCGTATCCGGATTTTCGCCAGACAGACCTAAAATTACCGCTTTGCCGGTACCATGGCCAATACCTGTTTGCCCTAACGAACCAAAAAGTTCACATTTCACCCGTGTTGTTTGGGTTAATTTATGCTCATCTTTAAGTTGTTCAACAAATAATTTCGCTGCTTTCATTGGACCTACAGTGTGAGAGCTTGACGGGCCAATGCCAATAGAAAACATATCAAATACACTAATCATACTAAAACCTGAATTTATTTTGATAAAATTATCAAAAGATGGAATTATCTTCGGTAATTGTAACTGAAAGCTACCACCATGAAAAACAATAATAGTTTAATTATAGTTGATATTAATTAAAAACCTAAAGGTTCAAGATAATTGAATGGCCAAATCTTTCAGCATTACCGCGGTTGCGCCCCATATATTATGGTGCTCGAAAGGCATAAAGTGAATTGAAAAGGGTTTGCGATGACGCTCAATGGTCACCATGTAGTGATTATTAAAATCTAGAAAATGTTGTAATGGCACCTGAAATATTTCAGCAACTTCATTTTTATCGATCACATAATTTTGTTTTTTATCAATAAAAGCAATGATGGGCGTAACCACATAACCACTGATTGTTTCATAAGGGAGTAATTGGCCAACAATATTAATGTTGTTACTATTTAAACCAATCTCTTCTTCAGCTTCTCTTATGGCGGTGCTAATAAAACTTGTATCAAAGTCTTCCATTTTTCCACCGGGAAAACTGATTTGCCCAGGATGATGTTTTAAATGACTAGCACGTTTTGTTAACACAACAGAGAGTTGTTTATTCTCTTCTATTAGTGCGATTAACACGGCTGCAGGTTTTAGTGCGCCAAGGTGCTGGTATTGATGGAGGGAAACATCAAGTGTTGAAAATTGAAAGTTTTGTAAAAAATCATGCTTGTTCATTATAAATCCATCAATGGCGAAAGCCAAAACTACAATAAGTTAAAGCGCTGATAACACAGGTAATATTTTGTTTACTTTATCAAAGGTTTCTTGATATTCAGCGTCAACTTTTGAATCAGCTACTACGCCACCACCGGCCCAGCAATAAATGATACTCGCTTTGGTCGCGTTATTTTTTTCGCACAGTAGGGTACGTATAGTAATGCTAGTGTCCATATTGCCACAAGCAGAAATATAACCAATAGAACCACAATAAATACTTCGTTGATGAGGCTCTAATTCATCAATTATTTCCATGGCTCTTATTTTTGGAGCGCCAGTAATTGAACCGCCAGGAAATGAAGCCGCTAATAAATCAGTCGCTTGATAAGGTTGTGCTAACTCACCTTCAACGGTGCTGACTAAGTGATGAACGGCAGGAAAACTTTCAATATTAAACAACTTAGGAACTTTTACCGAGCCAGCAATACAGACTTTACTGATATCATTTCTCAGTAAATCAACAATCATTAAGTTTTCGGCACGGTCTTTTTCTGAGTGCTGTAAATCAACTGAGTTTTGTTGGTCTATGACGGCATCATCACTTCGTGGTTTAGTGCCTTTTATCGGCTTACTTTGTACTTTACGGCCTGCTTTTTGTAAAAATCGTTCAGGAGAAATACTGAGAATACTGGCTTTTTCAAAACGTAAAAAAGCAGAAAACGGTGCTTTATTTTTATCACGTAACGCGCAATAAGCTTCGAATTCATCACCTTGATACTGGGCACTAAAGCGTTGTGCTAAATTAATTTGGTAGCAATCTCCAGACAATAAGTAGTCTTGTATACGCTTAAATTTTTCATCATAACGCGCTTTACTCATATTCGACTGCCAGTCGGTTATTAATGAAAACTTTTCTTTTATTTGTGTGGCTTTCTTTATCAAAGCTAACTGCTGATTTATTGCTATTGTTAGGCTTTCTCGTTGTGGTTGCGGGCAAACCAACCAAAACTGTTGAGCTTGGTGATCAAAGATTAATGCCTGAAAATAAAGCCCTATCGACATGTCGGCTAAATCTATATCTTGCGTTGTTTGATGAGGCAAGTTCTCAAAACGTCTACCTAAATCGTAAGAAAAGTAACCGACACTGCCGCCATTAAAAGGTAAGTGGCTGGTGGCAACGGTTATGTTGTTGAAGCATTGTTGTTGAATTTCTTTTAACAGCGTTAAAGGATTTTGATGACTGATTTGTTTTTTGTCCTCTTTTAACCACCGTACTTCAGTTTGATCGCCGCGAGTAGTTAGCGTAATTTCGGGTTGCCAAACCAGAATATCAAAGTTGCTATCAACGTGGGCAGGTGACTGTTGTTCACCACAAGAGTCAAGCCACATCGCCCAAGGTTGATGACTAAAAGCTGAAAATAAAGCTTTTACATCGATAGATTTTTCTACAGTAAAATGCTGGGCAGAAATAGTGAACATGACAGGTTTTACTCGATAATATTGTGGAAGCTCGTTAACAAGAAGGGTATGATATCTGCAAATTTATAACTTTCAACCATTTTCAGCTTCCCTAGTTTATCTATAATTTCAGGTAAGTAGGTAAATGCCGTTGAACTACATCTGTCGATCTGCATAAAAAGAGACCCTCATGACTATCATTAAACAACAAGATTTAATTGAAAGTATTGCCGATGCATTACAGTACATTTCTTATTATCATCCTTTAGACTTTATTCAAGCGCTTGAAAAAGCCTATCATAAAGAAGAAAGCAGCGCAGCTAAAGACGCTATTGCTCAGATCTTAATTAATTCTAGAATGTCAGCCCATGGCCAGCGTCCTATTTGTCAAGATACCGGCATAGTGACTTGCTTTGTTAAAGTGGGTATGGATGTTCAGTGGGACAAAACTGACTTAACAGTTCAGCAAATGGTTGATGAAGGTACTCGCAGAGCTTACTTAAATCCAGACAACCCATTGCGCGCTTCTATTGTAAAAGACCCCGCTGGCGCGCGTATTAATACTAAAGATAATACACCATCTGTTGTTCATATCGATATGGTTGCCGGTGGTGGCGTCGATATCATGATCGCAGCGAAAGGCGGTGGTAGTGAAAACAAATCTAAAATGGTGATGTTAAATCCTAGTGATTCAATCGCTGACTGGGTAGTTAAAACACTACCATCAATGGGCGCAGGTTGGTGTCCACCGGGAATGTTAGGCATAGGTATCGGCGGAACAGCAGAAAAAGCAGGGGTACTTGCCAAAGAAAGTTTAATGGAACCGGTAGATATTCAAGACCTTATTGACCGTGGTGCTGAAACAGCCGAAGAAAAGCTGCGTCTAGAAATTTTCGAGCGTGTTAATAAATTAGGTATTGGCGCACAAGGTCTTGGCGGTTTAACGACGGTTGTAGATATTAAAATTATGTCAGCACCAACCCACGCTGCATCAAAACCTGTGGTGATGATACCCAATTGTGCGGCAACGCGTCATGTTCATTTTCACTTAGATGGTTCTGGTCCGGCTAACTTAACACCACCAAAATTAGAAGATTGGCCAGAAATAACTTGGGAAGTCGGTGAAAACGTACGTCGTGTTAATGTTGATACCTTGAAAAAATCTGATATCAGTAGCTGGAAAACCGGTGAAACTGTATTATTGAGCGGGACTATCTTAACCGGACGTGATGCTGCCCATAAACGTATTCAAGATATGCTAGCCAAGGGCGAAAAGTTACCAGTAGACTTTACTGACAAGTTTATTTACTACGTAGGTCCTGTCGATGCTATTGGCGATGAAGCAGTTGGCCCAGCTGGTCCAACGACAGCAACACGCATGGATAAATTTACAGAAATGATGCTCTCTGAAACAGGGTTACTTGGCACTATCGGCAAGGCTGAACGTGGTGCCGAGACCGTTGAAACCATCAAAAACCATAAGTCAGTTTATCTAATGGCCGTCGGTGGTGCTGCATACTTAGTATCAAAAGCTATTAAAAAAGCAAGAGTTGTTGCTTTTGAAGATATGGGGATGGAAGCCATTTACGAATTCGAAGTTGAAGATATGCCAGTCACTGTAGCTGTTGATAGCCAAGGAGAGTCGGCTCATGTCACGGGTCCTGCTATTTGGAAAGCTAAGATTGAAGTGCAAGATGCCAAATCAAAAAATTAATTGATGCTTGTGTAAGCAAATAATTTTAAAACAAGCGCCTTAGGGCGCTTTTTTATTGACGATAATAAGTTGAAAATTTTGTCTATACTAAAAGAACATTAATAAAATTAAGTTTTGAAAACATTAACTATGACTAACACTAACCTGCGCACTGTTACTATTATTTATTATATTGAAGATTCACTTGAGTTAATGCACTTTGTTGGACAATTTGCAGAAAATGCCAGTGGGCGGGTCATTATACCGGAAAAATTTAAAGAAGATAAATCGATTGTTGCTGTGTGTGATGGAGAAATAACCATTCTTAATAAAGTTGGCGATCGCATTCATCTTATCAATGATTATTAAATATGGACTTGTTAATGAACAAGCTTAGAATAAACTTAACCTGAGTATATTTCTATGGTTTAATACTGATAATATTTACAGTGTTACTGATGTGACTTTATGCCTATCGATGAACTCCTTGTTTTTTTAGAGAAAATCCCTACCGAAATTTTTATGCTGTTTAGCGTTATTCTATTGGTATTGTGTTTTTTAATCAGCTTTATAGTATTTTTTAAAATAAAAAAAATGTCACTACAGTTGTCTTTGCAACATGAAAAGTTACAGCTATTGTTTGAAAAATTAACCGTTGATAGTGAAGTCTCAAATAAATATCAACAGCAACAACAGCAGCAAACTAGCTTTAATCATCAACAATTGGCAAACCAACAAGTTGAGTTAAAGACTTATTTTGAACAACAAATCTCTGACTTTAAAATTAAGCTGTTGTATCAACATGCTGAGCAAGGTGAGAAGCAGTCATCGAGTTTACATGCAAGTAGTGAAAAGTTACACCGCGCATTACACGAGCACCAAGTCGTTTTTAATCAGAATCAGCTAAAATCGGTTGATCAACTTGTTGAACACCTAAATAGAGTGACGCACATTAGCCGCGAAGAGTTAACGAAGTCATTGCAAGCATCGAGTGAGCAAATGGCTAAACGTATTGATGGATTAACCGTCTCTACCGATAACCGCTTGAAAGAAATTAGCGGGCAAGTAGAGAAACGTTTAGCGGAAGGGTTTGAGAAAACAACAAAAACCTTTAATGATATTTTGCAACGCCTTGCCTTGATTGATGACGCGCAAAAGAAGATAACGGAACTTTCCTCAAACGTCGTCAGCTTACAAGAAGTATTAAGTGATAAGCGTTCGCGGGGGGCTTTTGGCGAAGTTCAGCTTAACAGTTTAATTCGCAACGTGATCCCCGAGCAAAACTTTTCTTTACAGCACACTTTATCAAATGGAAAAATTGCTGATTGTATTTTATTTTTACCTGAGCCAACCGGTAATGTCGTTATCGACTCTAAGTTTCCTCTAGAAAACTATAAGAAAATGCTGGATAACCAATTAGGGGAACATGACCGAAAATCGGCAGAGCGTCAGTTTAAACTCGACATAAAAAAACATATTAACGATATTAGTTCTAAATACTTAATTGAAAAAGAAACCGCCGATGGCGCTATTATGTTTATTCCTGCAGAAGCTATCTTTGCTGAAATTCATGCACATCAAGGTGATTTAGTTGATTACGCCAATAAAAAGCGAGTATGGCTGGCATCGCCAACCACGTTAATGGCTATATTAACAACGTCACGCTCGGTACTAAAAGATGAAGCAACCCGTAAGCAAATACATGTTATTCAAGCGCATCTCTCACACTTATCTCAGGACTTTAGTCGCTTTAAATCTCGTTTTGCCAATTTAGCAAAACACATAGACCAAGCGGCGAGTGACGTAAAACAAATCCACACATCTGCAGATAAAATATCGTCACGCTTTGATAAAATTGAACAGGTTGAGTTGAAAAATGAAAGTGATGAAAAGCCCACTGGTGCAAACAGTAAAATAGATAATGAGCAAGCTCTGCCTGTTGTTTAACCTGATTTCTTCTCTACCCTTTAGCGATAACTTAATCTAAGGAGTTAATCTTGTTGCAAAGAATTAAAGGACTAAAAACTCTGTTTATTAGTTTAGGCACTGTTGCCTTAGTTTATTTTTTGATGATAAAAAGCCAAGCTTTTTGGCTAAAGCAAATAGTGATTGTCGAACAGTTATTAGTGGTGTTCTTGGCTGTTGTGATCGTCTTTGCCAGTTATTTTAATCGTAGCAGGTTAGCCTACTTATCATTATTGTGGCTTTTATATTACGCCAGTATTACTTTTTCACCGCCTTGGTCAACTTGGTTACTGCAGCAGGGTGATTGGTTAACGTTATTTGGCTGTAGTGTTTTACTTTTATTGTCTTTGATAAAAGACCGTGGCGTTATCTCAATTCATGGTCTTTATCGATTAGTCGCTATCGCCTTAGTGGCTATCATTAGTTATGCCTGGTTAACGATGAGTGAGCCAATTATCATTTTTGTACAAACCTTTCCCCATATTGCAGGCTTTAGTAAGGTTATTCGTTTAGAGTTACCACTAGCTTTATGCACTATGGTTATTGTTTGGCGAGCAGTGATTAAAGCGGATTTAGTGACTTCAGCGGTTGCGCTTTCTTTACTGTTTTGGCTATGTTATCAATATCAATTAATTGAGCTACCGCTAAGTTTAACGCTGGCATTACTCAGTTTGTATTTCGTGTTAGTCATTGTTGTCGACGCTTATTTTCTTGCCTATCGAGATGACTTAACGGGCTTACCATCGCGTCGGGCGCTCAATCAGTTAGCCTTATCACTTGGACGAAACTACACCCTTGCTATGCTAGACATTGATCATTTTAAAAAGTTTAATGATACCTATGGCCATGATATTGGCGACCAAGTATTAAAACTAGTGGCAAAAAAAATTGGCAACGTTAAAGGGGGAGGGAAAGCATTTCGCTATGGCGGAGAAGAGTTTACCATCGTATTTACTGGTAAAACTATTGAGCAAGCCTTAACTGAGTTAGAAGCGGTACGTCAAGCTATTGAAACCTATAAAATTGTCATTCGTCAGCCACAAAGAAAAACAAAACAACAACGAAACGCTAAAAAAGTAAGCAAAAATAGTGAGTTTAAAACGGTCAATGTCACTATTTCAATTGGCGTTGCAGTACGGGAAAGTAAACAAAGCTTTGAACAAGCGTTAAAGTGCGCGGATCAAGCGTTATACAAAGCTAAGAACAAAGGGCGAAACAACGTTAGTGTTTAAAGCGGGCTAAATATGATGATTGTTTGCAAGTATAAGACTGGGCCAGCAAAAATCATCGTTCACAAGCAAAGTGAACCACCTCATGCAAAGCATCATTATTGAGCAAGCCTTGGCATTGTTTATTGACGTTAACGTGACCAGTGATATTATTAATCGCCACCTAGCACAAAGTACCGGCTCCCCTGAACTTGCTTCAGGGGCTTATGTTAAAAGGCTGTAATAATGCTGGGTAAGCCAGTTATTAACGCTTAATTTAATATCGCAACGTTAACAAAAACCACACTCAACAAGAGTGGGCAGACAAAACGAAGGTAATTTCCCCAAATGGGTAGCCACTTTCTGCCTTCTTGTAGCGCTTTATCACGTAATTTATTACCTCTATTCCATAACCAACCGACCACAATAAAGTAGAATAAACAACTTAATGGCTGCAATATGGTTGTTAATGCTCGAATCACTAAACCAAATAATTCGTCAAAAAAAGCAATTAACAACATGCTGGCACAAAGCACCACGAAGGAGACTAGCCATGTCGCTTTTGAACGAGTAAAGCTTTTGTCTTCCATTAAATAAGAGACAGGTACTTCAGTTGAAGAAATAGTTGAAGTTAATGCCGCAATGGATAACAACAAGAAGAAACAGCTTGAGACAATCAAGCCGACATTACCCATTGAATTGAACAGCTCAGGTAATATCTTAAAGATTAACTGTCCTTCACCAATCAACTCGTTATTACTGAAAACTTCAACTCCGGCTTCTTGAGCAACAAAAAGTGCCGGTATGATTAACAGACCGGCCATAAAAGCGATAAAAGTATCAAGTGCGGTGATAGAGATGGCTAATTTACCGATATCTTTACCTTTTTGCATGTACGAGCCGTACACCATCATACCGCCTACGCCAATAGACAATGAAAAGAAGGCTTGTCCCATTGCTGATATGATGAGTTTAGGGTTAGTGACCTGTGAAAAGTCAGGAATTAAATATAACGCTAAGCCTTTTTCTGCACCGGGTTGGCGTAAAATATAAATGATTAAACCAATTAGCATCACTAACAATAACGGCATTAAACGCCCTGACCATTTTTCAATACCGGCATTAACGCCCTGATGTATAATGGCGGCGCCGAGTAAGATAAAAAGTGGCGTAAATAATAAATTACGTTCGGTACTTGATGTGGCTAACCACTGTGAAATATTAGTTAGGCCTAACAGCTCAGTAAATGCTGATAGAGCATGCGCTAACATCCAACCAGCGACGATAGTGTAAAAGCTTAACATCATTATAGCGCCACATAGGCCTATTATGCCGGCATACTTACCTACATTGGGCCAAGTGTCTTTACAGGCCTCTTTTAATGCGGCTACCGGATTTTTTTGCGCCTGGTTACCAATATATATTTCTGCATACAAAGCGGGGAGGGCGAGTAAAAGTGTCACGAGTAAATAGACGAATAAAAAAGCACCACCGCCATTATTAGCGGCTTGGGTTGGAAATCCCCAAATATTGCCTAAACCAATGGCTGATCCTGCAGCGGCCAAGACAAACCCGATACGGGAATGAAAAGAATCTCTAGTGTGTGTCATATAGTATTGAATGCAAATTATTTTTATTTGGTGATGAGCTTACCGAGTTCAGATCATATAGCAACGGTTTTTTAAAAATTTGTTTCTGATAAAATATAAACACTGTAAACCTAGCAACTAATGGCTGATAAACTTGCTTTCAAAAATATTACCCCTATATAGGTTGAAGTTAAATTAATGTCATTATAAATACGTATGAAAAGTGTGGGTGTTGTTAAAGTTATCAAGATAAGCTTGGACATTATCCCCCGAAGCTACGTTTATTTTAATAAGAACGTTGTAATAACCCGTTTGTCGGCGTTAACACGGTTGAATGTTATTTTGAGAGAACTTTATTTATGAATTCCTATGTGGTGCGTGTCCAAGAACGGCTAAAAAAAATTGACGCTAGCCCGTTTTTTCAATGGTCAATTATTGCCGTTATTATTATGTCAGCATTACTTATTGGCGCAAAAACCCATAACTTGCCCCCGCAAGCATTAAGAATATTGGTTTTTTTAGACAGTGTTATCACGGTATTTTTTGTCATTGAATTATCAATACGTTTTATGGCTTTTCAAGATAAAAAGAATTTCTTCAAAAGTGGTTGGAATATTTTTGATACCTTAATTGTTATTGGTAGTTTAATACCAACAGGTGGCTCAGGTGTCTTATTAGCACGGCTGTTGAGAGTGTTTCGGGTGTTACGTCTAGTTTCTATGGTACCTGAATTACGCCTGCTGATTAATTCGCTGCTCAAAGCTATTCCTCGTATGGGCTATATCGCCTTACTCATGTTTGTTATTTTTTATATTTATGCTGCAGTTGGCAGTATGGTTTTTAATAATATTAATAAAGAGCTTTGGGGCGATGTTTCAATATCGATGTTGACCCTTTTTCGTATAGCCACTTTTGAAGATTGGACCGATGTGATGTATGAAACGATGGCGATTTATCCGCTTAGCTGGATTTTTTACCTGACCTTTATTTTCTTAACGGCTTTTATCTTTTTAAACATGATGGTCGGTACTATTCTAGAAGTTATGGGCAAAGAAAATGAAATTTATCGCGCGGAACAACATGGCGAATCAGGTGAAGGTGGAGAGCCGGCGAGCCGAGCACAAATTGAAAACCTTGAGCGTGAGCTTGCCGAAATTAAGACTTTACTCAAAGAAAAACTCAACCATCGCTGAGATTAATTTTTATAGATAACCGAAGACTTGTGGGATTTAATTAAATAAGATGGTATAAAATAAAAATCATATTTAATTCAAGTGTTTTGGTTGTTCTTAATGATTGCTTTCAAGCGAATTTTCTACTTTTTTATCGTTATTATTGTTCAAGCTTCATTTTTTTCGTCTGCGGCGCTTGCCGCTAATCAAAATACCCTGCTCAGTGATGAGCAAAAGATATCACAAGAAATTGAAATTCTTAAAAAAATTGAAGATGATCAGGAAGCGGTTGATTACTCAATTTTATTATTAACGCGCTCAGCTTTAATTCCCAAGCAAATTATTGACATCTTAGATATTCAACAAAAACGTTACTATCAGTTAACCGAGCTTCGATTAGGATTAGCTAGCGCTCAACGAATACAATTAATTGCCACTGAAAATAACTTTAAAAAAATAGCCGCTAATGCTAATAAAATGATCGGTATATATCACTATTTAATTGGTGATTATCCAGAGTCTGTAGCCGCTTCTCAAGCCGCATTAAGTTATTATATAAACTCACCTGAGCCGCTTACAGTGGCTGGGATATACAATAATATTGCCTTGGCTTATATTAATCTGGGTAATTCCAGTAAAACCTTAGTCAATTTTCAACTAGCCGAAAGCATCTACAATAAATTGGGTACTAAGCAAGATAAAATAGATGTGCGTTATAACATTGCCGGTTTATATTTAACTTTAAAAAGATACGATATCGCGATTGAACTCTATCTCGATGTTATTGCACAGCTTGCTTTTGTCGATGACAAGCTCACCTTAGCTAAAGCCAAGGGAGAATTGGGCACTGTTTATAAATATTCAGGAGAGTATCAGCAATCTCTTAAATTTCTGTCACAGGCAATAGCGTATTTTGAACAAACTAATAACGACTATTATTTAGCGGCTTTTAGTCATAATATTGCCGGTCTTTATAATATGATGAACCAGCCAATAAATGCAATTAAGTATGCAACACAAGCGATAAATTTGGCTAAAGCTTCAAATCATAACACCGCTTATGCGGGTGGCTTGTATAGTCTAGCGCAAGCAGAGTTTTCGTTGGGCTATGTTGAAAAAGCCTATGAAAGCTTGCAGCTCTCTGATGAAATAGCTAAAAAATCTGGTCATGAAGAACAAATGATGAATAATATGGCGCTGCTGGCGTTGATTTATTCGGCACAAAACAAGCAAAGTGCGGCCTTTGAAACACATCAAAAATATATTAAAAGAACAAGAAAAATAGCGAACAATCAGCTCAATAGTCAATTGTCAGACTTTGAATCTAACAAATTAAGACAAGAAGTTAGCCAGCTCAAGCAAAATGAGCAACTTCAGGCATTAGAGACAGAGCAAGCCAATCAACAACGTAATTTTAGCTTAGTAGCCGCTTGTTTTATCATTGTTTTGGCCTTATTTATTTTCAACCGAAATGTTGAAAGACGCGCCAAATTAAAGTTATCTGAGCGAGTTAAAAACCGTACTCAAGAGCTAGAGCTTCTAACCAGCGAGTTGGTCAAAGCTAATGCCATTAAAAGTCAATTTCTCGCCAATATGAGCCATGAAATAAGGACCCCTTTAACGTCAATTATTGGCCAAGCAGAGGCAATAATAAATGGTGATGTTGATGAAAGTTACCTGCAAAAAGAAGTTAAAATAATTCACGGTAATAGTTTACATTTATTAGAGCTTATTAATAATATTTTAGATTTAAGTCGCGTTGAGGCCAATAAGTTAGAGTTAGAACTTGTCGAGCAAGACTTACACGTTATTTTGCATGACATTGCTAATATTTTTATTAAATCAGCGACAGTCAAAGGATTACAATTTCAGATAGTACACACCTTGCCAAACAAGTTTATGCTGACCATTGATGGCTTTCGCTTAAAACAAATCTTAATTAACTTATGCTCCAATGCCATTAAATTTACCAGTAAAGGCTCAGTTACTCTTGATATATCGGTCAAAAATGCCGCGTTAACTATTGCGGTTAGCGATACCGGTATTGGTATGAGTGAAACACAATTGCAGGAAGTCTTTAGCAGCTTTACTCAAGGCGACAGCAGCATTAGCCGACGATTTGGTGGATCAGGTTTAGGTCTATGTCTATCAGAGCAATTGGCCAAATTAATGTCAGGAAAAATCACCGTTATCAGTACGCTAAATAAGGGCAGTATTTTTACTTTAGTCTTACCTTGCAAGCAACTCAAATCGATTCAATTAGCCGAGTTTCCTCCCACTAAAATTATCGCCTCTGCATTCACTGCAGATGCTAGTGATATTAAGTTTGAAGGGCAAGTATTACTGGCCGATGACCATGATGATAATCGCCGGTTAATCGCTCGTTTATTAACATCGCTAGGCTTAGAGGTATTGTCAGCTAAAAATGGTAGAGAAGCAGTTGAGCTTTGTTTAAAAAACAAACCTAAACTCATTCTTATGGATATACAAATGCCAGAAATGGATGGTATTGAGGCTTTTAAAGTATTGCGACAAAAAGGATGCGCTAGCCCAATAGTCGCATTAACTGCCAATGCCATGTCTCATGAAGTTGACAAATATTTAGCGCTTGGTTTCGATGGACATTTAAAAAAGCCTATTGAGCGAAAATTATTTATTGCGACCATAGCTAAATATTTTGGTGAACAAATGGATGAAAGTGCAGCTGAACATGCCATTTCAAGCGTAGATATGTCCGATTTAGTGACAGAATTTAAATCGAATTTAGTGTTAGAGCAGCAAGATATCATTCTTCATATTAAAAATAATGAATTAGAGAAGCTTGCTGAATTGGCTCATCGTATTGCTGGCGCCGCACAAATGTTTGGTTTTTCACTGGTTTCAGTGAGTGCGATAAAATTAGAAAAACATATTAAAAGTGGCTCTTCTCAGCTGATCAGTGAAGCGGCGCAAAACCTACTTAATGAAATAGACCAAGTGCTTTGGTAGGATTATTCCCCGGAGTCTTCATCCGCTAACGCTGCTCTTGATATATAAACACTTGGTTTATCGGTTGTTCAAATATATCTGCAATTTTAAAAGCAACTTCTAAAGAGGGAGAATATTTTCCTTTTTCAATGGCTACTATGGTTTGCCTAGAGACTGAAACGCTATCAGCAAGTTTTTGCTGAGTCATTTCTTGATGTTCAAAGCGCAATTTTCTAATGTTATTGGTAATAACTTTAGCCATATTAATAGCCTCGACGATAAGAAACTAATTTAACTGACGAACAAACAATTTCGGCAAGCAAAGAAAAGGCAATAATTAAATGCATAACTTCATACTCTTTAGCTAAACCAGGCATTGAAAAAGTAAATTTTGATAGTGCGGGGAATAGAATGTAGAAGGTCACACAGAAAACACCCAAGGACAATATCTTATAAGCATATGAGTTTGCCCGCCTTGAAATTATTTTATCACGCTCATCACTTTTATCATTTGCTTCTCTATACTTAAAAATAGCGAGAATAGTTTGTAAAACAACTTCTAAAAAAATCGTATAAATTACTGCAGTAAACAATAAGCCATACATAGCCTCTACCGAGAATAATTGCCGCTGATATAAATTGACGACACCCAATGCATAATTGCTCCAAATACCGAGGGTAATCAAAAGTGATACTAAAATACTGGTTTCTCTGTAAGACATGAGCTTTCCTAGGTTGATAATTTTGACACTGTGTCTACTATATTTGACATGAGTTAGCATAAGATTTAATACACCCAGTGTCAAATATCTTTTACATCATGATTGGTTTATTTTACATTTTGTTATATACAGAGAAGGGCAGCAGTGATCTTAGCGGATCTTAATTTAATTTTTTGATAATTATAATAGGGTAGTTAGCGATATAATAAAGTGCATTCAAAAAACTTTCTGCCTTCTCGTTCAATATCGATAAAAGGCAGGTTATTAGTGTTATTGGCTATTTCACTCTTGGTTAATATGGAGTAGACATTAAAGTTAAAATAGCTAAATCGCTGTTTTAAGTGATTGTTAAGGTTTTGTTATCGCATTTTTTGAATGCAAGTGTTTATCGTTATGCCTTAATTCAGTTAAAATTTAATTTTTCTTGTCAACATATCCTTAAACATCACCCAGTCGCCGAGTAAACTATAGAAAGGATAGGTAAATGTGGCAGGTTTGTTTTTTTCAAAGAAAACATGTCCCAGCCAAGCAAATCCATAACCTATCACGGGAATAAACCATAAGCCTTGCCATAGCGCATAGCTAATACAATAAATAATCAGTAATATTATTAACGACGAACCGATAAAATGTAAGCGTCGACAGATAATATTTTGGTGTTGGCTTAAATAAAATGGATAAAACTCGCTAAAGGTCTGGTATTTTTTTACCGCCATCAGTTATTCCTCTCGTCAGTGATGTTAATTAATTTTACTGGTCAATATTTTTAAGCCAATAAGTATCATTGCTCCGCCTAAAATTCGGTCTATCCAATGACCCAAACGTTGAAATTTTTCGTTTATTATTGGCTGAGATAGCAAAACGACCACAGACGAAAACCAAGCGAGTTGAATAGCCATCATCCAAAGTCCATAAATAACTAAGTGTAATAACGGTAAATCAGGAGAAAGTACCACGGTAAAAAGCGCGACAAAATAAATCGGTGCTTTTGGGTTTAAAGCATTACATAGAAAACCAACACCGATATTTTTGAGAGATGAACGTTTCATCGAGGGTTTTGAATCCGGTTTGTTACTGATTTGTGTCGAGGCTTTTGCACGGAGTCCCTGAATACCTAAATATAATAAGTAATAGCCCCCCAAGATCTTAATTACCCATAGCGTTGTTGCTGAGTTAGCGATAACAGCAGCTAAGCCTAAAGCAGAATAAATTATGTGTATCGATAAACCGAGTGCAATGCCAATACTGCACATAAAACCGGCTTTTTTGCCATGGCTTAGTGTTTGTTGAGACACCAAAACAAAATCAGGCCCAGGTGAAGCGGCAGCTAATAAATGAATTGAACTAATTAACAGTAAACCTTGTAAAAGTTCCATAGTGTTTCTCATTGATATGATTAGTGAAACTTTAATGTTCTTTGACGTGTTCAGCAAGTAATGAATTGCCGAGTAACTAAGGTTTATTTAGTTTCTGAAAAAACTTACCCGTATCTTTAAAGTTACTCTTGGATCTGTATTTGAGTATTCGGCATTGACGTGATGTTTTTGTCTTTATATTAAATCACTTTCTTGCTTTGTCTGTTGGACAATAATAGCAAGGCGGTTAACCACGTTATGAACGATACTGGGTAAATGTTCAAGATCAAGCGCATCAATCAAATTTTTTATTTCAAGCCCTAGCTCAGTGTCACCGACAATTTTTAATCGTCGTTGAAAGAATAAGGTATCGGGATCCTCTTTACGCCCAGCAATTAATAGTAAGTCATCACTACTGGCTGAAAAGCTTACGTCAGCTGTTTGTCTTTGGTTATCTTCGGTCATAATTAATTGACCATTGTTACAGCTGAGTAACCAATTTAATGCCAAGTCGGTTACTGAAATATCTAGCCATTTATCTTCTAAAAACGCAAAGTCATTGTCGGCTAAGGCTTCTTTATATACCGATTGTAGTGCGGTCAACAATAACTTTTTTTGAAGGCTGTAAGGTACGACACTTAACGTTGGTTTTAATATTTTAGGGACTAAGGTAACCACATTAGCCTAAAGGCTAGCGCGGCTCTTTTAATATCTACAGCGCTTTTTATTTTTCTTTGTTGATTCTTACTGGCTATGAAGGATAATAGCGATACTTATAATGACTAAACACTGACCTAATTAACCATGCGTATTGATAAATTTATATGTAAGAGCACTGAACTGACCCGAAGTGAAGCGAAGAAACTGCTAAAAATGGGGGATGTTCTAGTTAATGGTGAGGTGATTAAGAACGCAGCAACACAAGTGCATGAAAATAACAGCGTTACTGTTAACGGTGAAGCGCTCACGGCGCGCACTTCTCGTTATATAATGATGCATAAACCCTTAGATACTATTTGCAGTAATATCGATGAAGTTTATCCGTCTTTACTCAATTATATTGAAGTGGATAAAGTGTTTGATCTTCACATTGCTGGACGTTTAGACGCAGATACCACAGGCTTAGTATTAGTTACCGATGATGGCCGTTGGTCGCATAATATTATTTCACCCAAAAAAAACTGCGCCAAGGTTTACCGCGTTAATTTACGTAATGCAATATTATCTGAAAAGTCAGCGGAGCTAATTGAGCGCTTTACAGCTGGCTTACAGTTACAAGGAGAAGATCAACTGACTCTGCCAGCTAAATTAGAAATACTCAATGAAAAAGAAGTATTACTGACCATCACCGAAGGTAAGTACCATCAAGTTAAGCGAATGTTTGCTGCTGTTGGTAATAAAGTGATTGGTTTACATCGCCAGCAAATCGGCGAAATTAACTTAGATGTTGAATTAGGCATGTGGCGCTACTTAACGGATGCCGAGGTAAATAGCTTTTAGTTAGCTACTTTGGTGTTGTGACCCTCACTGACTGCTATCTTTGTCTTTGCCTCGAGTAACAAAGCTATCTCAAATGAAGAAAAAGTCAACCAAATAGCCATCACCGGAAGTTTTACAGTATAAGAATGCAATAAGATATCTAGGCGTTTTTTGAGCGTTGTCCATATTAATTATCTATCAGGGCTGTAACTGATTTTCATATCTTTATATAAAACAGTGGCTTATCTTGGCTTAATGTTTATTGGGACATAAAAAGCTGATTTAGCCACTAGTGATACAGAAACTCAGTAATCAATTGTTCTGATTAATATTCAAGCTGATAAAGTTTTCATGGTGCTTCTCACCAAGTTAAGTGATGAAAATTTAATGCGCTTTTAAGTGGTCAGCAAGTAATGAATTAAACGTCTCCAATGCGGTATATAATTCACTTATGCTCTCATTCAATGCCGTTATATTCTTTTCTTTTGATAGTATTTCTATCTTAGTGACTAAGTTTTGTACTTGAGCTCCACCTAAGTTACCTGCTGCACCTTTAATTGAATGCAGGTTATAATTTATCTTTTGCCAATTTTCTGCCTTTATTGACTCTTGCAGTTCGCGTGTTTTTTCTTCGCTATCATCTAGGTAACATTTTACCAATAATGTCATTTTTTTAGGGTTTCCACCCAGCCGTTTTAATAAATGAGCTTTGTGCCAAGGGCTATCATGCTCACTTTTAGATTTTTCAATTGATTGACTACTTAAGGTGAGGTGGTCTGAATTTAAGGTATCAGTATCGAAACGCTCTTCTTTATCAGCTGTTACTCCAAGCCATAACTTTAATTTAGCTTTAACTTTATTTATTTCTATAGGTTTTGTTAAGTAGTCATCCATGCCTGCTATTAAACATTTCTCTTTATCTCCTTGCATTGCATTTGCTGTCATCGCAATGATAGGAATAACTTTATTCTTTTGGCCTGCATCTCCTTTGCGAATAAGTCGTGTTGCTTCATAGCCATCCATTTCTGGCATTTGGCAATCCATTATGACCAAACAGTAAGGGTGGCTTTTTAATGACTCTTTTAAGCTTATCAGTGCTTCTAAGCCGTTTGCTACTGCGTCAGCTGTTAATCCTAATTCTTCTAAAACACCCAAAGCGACCATTTGGTTTATGCGATTGTCTTCAACAATTAATATTCTTATATTTTTGGCAGATGAAACGAATAATGGTTTTTTATCCTCTGTTGTTACTATTTTCATTGCATTAACATAATCATGAGTAACTAATGGTGACGCTTGCTTTAGTATTTCTCCGCCATGAGCAACTACAGATAAAGCTTTAAATAGATTTGATGTTGTTGTTGGCTTAGGGAAATAAGCACTAAAACCAATATCTGCAAAATGTTTTGCGTCACCTCTTTCACCCATAGAGGTCATCATAACGAGTTTCATTGCTTTAAATTCTTGTTGGTTTTTTAATTTTTTCGCTAAGGTTTCTCCTGACATATTAGGCATTTGCATATCAAGTATGGCAATATCAAAAAAGTGTGTGCCGGTATCTTCATATCGCTTTTTACATAGAGCCAATGCTGCATCACCGCTATCAGCTTCTTCAATATTTGCCCCCCACAGCTGTAACTGCGAGCGAAGGACATCGCGATTGGTTTTATTGTCATCAACAATTAAAATGTGCAATGCCGAAATATTTATTTCGGGTATAACTAGGGTCGAATTTTTACTTTTCTCAACTAATAAGCTAAATTCAAAACAACTACCTTCACCCATTTTATCAACTACATTAATATCGCCGTGCATTAAATTACAGAGTTTTTTCGTTATTGTTAACCCAAGCCCTGTGCCCCCATATTTACGTGTCGTCGATGAGTCTACTTGACTAAATGCTGAAAAAAGCCCTTCTTTTTTATCTGCCGGAATGCCGATTCCTGTATCAGATATCTGACAATGTAATATTAATTCATCACCATAATTACTCTTTTTAGTGATGAGTTTTACGGTAATAACTATCTCTCCATGATTTGTGAACTTTATTGCATTGCCGACAAGATTCGTCAGTATTTGTCTAATTCTGCCCGGATCTGATTTGATCATCGATTCTTTTATACCCGTAAGATCTAGGATTATTTCTAAACCTTTATCTTGAGCAGGTAAGGCCATAGCTTCAGCAAAGTCACCTAATAAGTTTCTTAAATTAAAATCTAAGTATTCAAGTTCGAGTTTACCCGCATCAACTTTTGAAAAATCTAGAATGTCATTAATTAAAGTTAATAAGGAGTCAGCACTAGATTTTGCGATATTAACTCGGTGTTTTTGTTCATCATCAAGTTTACTATTAAGTAATAAACCTAACATGCCTAATACACCGTTCATGGGGGTGCGTATTTCATGGCTCATATTTGCTAAAAACTCTGACTTTAATTTCGCGCCTTCTTCCGCTTTATTAAGTGCAGCAATTCTTTCTTGATATGAGTCATTAATATTTCGGCTAATAACCAGTAAAAGTGCAATAACGAAAAGGCTGAGTAAAAGTGCAGTTACTGCGGATATGTAAGAATCATTTCGTTTTTCTACCAACAAATGGGTGAGCGTTTTTTGTATTTGTGCAGAGAGATGATTTTCAATACTTTGTAATATTAGGTTTTTATTTTTAAGCACCCCTAAGGTGTATAAAGGATCATTCTCCCATAAATGGTTTTGCAAATACTCTAATGCTTCATTGGCGGGGTCATCATTAATAATAACCAATTGGTCAATCTCTGATGCCGATTTTCCTTGCTGTCTATATTGAGAAATATCTGACAACGTTTGTTTATATTGATTCAATACAGCTGAAAAACTGTCAAGCTGATACAAGGCTTTACGATTATATTGTTTAAGCGTTCGTAACTTACTGATAAGTTGTTCTACATCACTATGAAGCGTTAAAAAAGCGATTCGATATTTTTCATCATCACGCAGTAGATAATTTTTAAATTGATGTATCAGTCCATTATAGCCTATAGAAGTTTTTAGTTGAGCGACAAGCTCCTCAGTATTCCGTTCGAGCAAAACATTTTGAAGTCGATTAGCTTCACTTATTGTTTTATTATCAAGTAATTGAATTACATGGCTTTCGTTGTCTTTAAATAGTGAAGAGATAAATATATTATTATACAGTCTTTCTTGACTATTTTGTTGGCGGATACTTAGCTTAAGTGGACGTATGTCAATGGTATTATCATTTGTTTCTTCATTTTCAAGGGTCACTGTTAAAATAGTACTATTGAGCAGGTTTAAAGATTTCAACTTCAATAAAATAAGGAAATTACTGTGCATCTTTGCAATATTTTTATTTCTTATTTGATCTGAAAATGATTGTAATTTTGATAAAAAATCATTTTTCCAATCAATATGAAAATCAATGATTTGCTGCCAAGATATATTGTTAGCATCAATCCCTTCTCTAAGAGTTATTAACGCTGACTTTAGCTCAGCAACATATTGTTGATTAAATTCGCCAACAATAATGTCTTCAGATGTCATGCTTTTCTTTATTGACAACAGCAATGTATCAACAGCGATACGGAGTACTTTCAAGTCATCTAGTGATCGAGTATTTGACGAAATTTTTGCTGATTTTTCATCAAGACTAATTAAAAAAAGCGCACTGAGTTCTAATTCTTTGTTGAGGGCATCAATGAGCTTAGCAATATTACTATCCAACGCTATTATGCTTTCAGTATTGTGTAAAATTGAAATATCTTGTTGTTTATTGTGAACAATATTTAGCATTAATGTAATAGCAATAATAAGAGGTAAGCCGGCAGAAATTATAAGCTTTTTACGAATGTTTGATTCGTCAGATGATACATCGATAATATGCTTTCTAATTAATAAATAAATAATCGGTGTAATCGATAGGCTCAGTAATATAGCGTTCAATAACGCTTCAGGTAAAAATGGAAATAAGGTTTGTATCCAAGGCAAGAACTGCATAATTAAAAATTGGGTAAAGCCAATGGCAACGAAGATAAGAATGAGAATAATTAAAATATGAGTTTGATTCTTATTCTTTGATAGGAGACTCAAGTGATATTACCGCGCCGTTAGTTAATGTCCTGAGAAGTATAGACACAATTTTAAGTCTTTCATAATAAACACTTAAAATATTTAATTTTTATGAATTTTATTTTATATTAAACAATTATAATGGGGTGTCATATAGCCTAGCATCAACAATTAACTGCAGCATCGTTATTTTACTTATTCACTATAAGACAAACAATTTACGTAAGGCCATATGGTCAGACAAGTCAGCTTAGCCAATTAACCACTTTACCTTGAAGCCTCTTGAAAAACATGAGCAACTAACTTAGATGTCGAGCTATAAAGGGGAAATGAAAAATAAGTATTAACGACTATCACCGAAGGTAAACACCATTAGCTTAAACAAATATTTGCCGGTGTTGCTAATAAAGGGGTTGGTTTAGTTCGTCAATTAACAGGTAAAATTAATTGAGTATTGAAGTGGGCAAGTGGCGCTATTTAGCGAATGCTGAGGTAAATAGCTTTACTTGAATTATCAAGGTATTGTTTTCGAGTGTTGACAATATTACGGGCTATTATCCTTGTTGATTAACAAGTCAGCATAAACCGCATAACTTGCATAACCCAACACAGGAAAGACAATAATTAATAGCGGTAGTGCTACCACTAAAGTTAAAGACGTTATCATGACTAAGGTTAGCGCCCATTTAAACATTAATTTTTTATGTTTAAATACGGTTTTAACACTGATACTTACCGCATCAACAAAATTTAACTGTTGGTGAATAATCAAGGGTATAGAAAACACACCGAGTAAAAAGCCAATCACTGCAGTTACCCAGCCGATTAAACCGCTGTAAAGTAAAAACCAAAGTAATGATTCTCTTAACGCTGGATCAGTAATGAAAGTGTGGTCTAAAGGTAAGGGCTCTATGCCAAAATACAGTCCGTAAATCACTAAAGCATCGGTTATCCAAATAAAATAACACAAGGATAGAATAAAGATTAAAAACCAAATGCCTTTATTTTTTTGTCCCTTAATCGCAATTAAGTCTTTAAATGTAGGTATTTTATTTTTTTCTAATAGACCTGCAACTTGCTGAAAACCAATAATAAGAATAGGAGCAACAATGAAAAAACCGGCGATAAAAGGAAAGATAACTAAATCGGCACCAATGCGTAATAATAACCAATAGAGTAGACCGGCGATAATGCAAAAAAAGCTGCTAAATACTATACTGATGGTTTTAGTTTTGATGAAACTTGACCAACCAAATGCTAACCATTTTTTTATTGATGGCGTGGCTTTATCCATAATACTGAGTCTTTACTTATTTATAACGATAACAGCATTTTACCTGAGCATATTTTTAAATGGCTTGCTGAAGAACATCTATTTGATTTGTATCAAAACCATGGCTGAAAATAATCGTCAGTTAGCCTAGCAGTACTATTTATATAAAAGATTAAACTTTTATTCTTAGTTGCCGATTAAATGTACAACAAGACAATTACTGATGAACGGACAAGTAAAGTGGATGTACTGATAGATTTATTGCCTGCGGCCAATCAAGTAAAAATCGCTCAATCAAAAAAAGATAAGCGCCAAGCTAATAAATATAATCGTCAAATGAACTCAGCAGCAAGTCTGCCCGATATAGCAGATGATGTTAAAAATGGAGTGGGAATAAAAAAAGTGCTTTGGACAGGACCTGAACGCCGCTCATCTGCTGATCGACGTCATTTAAAAAATAAACGCGGACGTTGGTTAGAGTCACGCGACAGAAATGATCGCCGAACGACTCAATATGCAATATCAGTGAAAATTTAATTGCGCTAAATTGTTTACTTCTTTTGTAACTGATTAAATTTTTCCATTTGCTCTGCTGTTGCTGGCAATTGATGTTTTTCTTTCCATTCGCTATAGGGCATACCATAAATTTGATGACGAGCGGTCTCGATATCTACTTCAACACCTAACTTCTCAGCCTCAGCAACGGTCCATTTAGAAAAACAATTACGACAAAAACTCGCTAAATTCATTAACTCAATATTTTGTACATCTTTTCTACTGTCTAAGTGAGCCAGTAATCGACGAAAAACAGCAGCTTGTATTTCTATTTCTTTGTCCATATTAATCTCTTTATTTAGTTAAGTGGAGTTGACTGTTCAACTTCCTTAGTGGGTTTGTCATAAGGCAGAATACGAATAATCATACCTATATAAGGATGATCAAAATAGTGTATTTCTGTGCTTCTGACTCGTCTGTCTTGTTTAAAGTTTATCGTTTTTAAAATTGCCGATGGCTTTTGTTTATCACCAGGTAATAACTTTTGCGTTGCTTGTTCGGCTAACGACATATTCATTACATTAAGATCAGCGGTAATATGTAAATAAAAGTCAACTTCTACCTTGATAAAACCCTCTACTGTCCAATTTTGAGGAGGCTTTATTGGGGCTGCCTGCATTGTGTTAGTATTCAATATTACCGCTGTGTCGTTTATATCTTGCTCTATTTCAGCGAGTAAACTTTTTGTCTCAGTAGGTAAATTGGGTAGCTTTATCAGCAGCTCTTGTAAACGTTCTGCCATTATTTTTTCTTTTACTGTTTCATCTGACCCTTCTATTTGGGCCGAAGTATCTTTGTATAATACGCTATGCAGGGCCTCTTCTTGCCTTTGTGCTTGTTTGCGTTGCTGTTGAAATTGTTGCAATTCTTTTTGGTATTGTTCAGCA
Organism: Colwellia sp. BRX8-7; assembly: GCF_014077275.1. Classification (NCBI taxonomy): domain Bacteria; kingdom Pseudomonadati; phylum Pseudomonadota; class Gammaproteobacteria; order Alteromonadales; family Colwelliaceae; genus Colwellia; species Colwellia sp. BRX8-7. The sequence continues at coordinate 87,709 of NZ_JACGVP010000015.1, forward strand.
AAATTTTCACCGGCAATAACTTTCAGTGGCACAGCTAATTGTTTAGTTTTTGTCTTTTGACGCCAGCCAAAATGCAGTAATGGTTTGAAATTTCGACTGCGGGCTATTTCTTTAACAATATCGTCAAGTTGTAATGATTCTTTATTAAGTAAGTAGTCTTCATCACTATAGATATTTTCAATATTATTAATAGTAGGCGGTACTTGCTCAAGATTAAAAGCGTTATAACTTTGATAAGCATAAGCATCGGTTGATTGATTAAAGTGCTGAAATTCCTCTACAGAAATAGTACAAATACCGTCGGTAAATGAGGCAGTTTCGTTGGCATAAGTTAAGGGAAAAGTTGAAAATTCAGCCGCTGCTTGCTCAAGTAACATTAAGCGTTGCGTTAATTCTTTTTCACTCATCACTTGTTTTGGTAATGGCATAGCTAGGCTGCTGTTGTCATCCGCTTTTAATGAATTATTTATCGGCGCTGGGCTATCATCGATATTGTCTAAAGTCACTTGTCTATGTGTGCCATCGCTAAATTTTGATATTGATGGATCGGTTAACGACTCGTCTATCGTTTGGGCTGAAAGCGTTTGTAATTCAGCTAAGCTTTTAGCAACATAGTAAGGCTGTTCTTTTATGGCCGTTATAGCTTGCTCAAGGAGTGATTGAGCATAAGTAGGATTATCACAACGGGGTAATTGCTGTTTTAAGCTGGTGATATCAGGGTTAAGGTAGGGGCCTAACAAGTCAATAATATTTCGGTATTGGGGTAAAAGCGTATTATTTGGAAACTTCTCTTTTAATTGCGCTTTATCGCCCAGTTGACTAAACAGGATCACTTCCACTTCAAACCAGCGGTCGTCATTATCTTTATCAGCGGCACTGGTTTGTTGTGAAAATATTAAGGCTGCACAGAGCAGCGCTAAATGTTTTAAATTCATTAATCATCCAAAGAGTTATAACCTGCCTTGTTATTGTAAACTAAGGCATTGAGTCTACTCTGTTATCTTACGGTTATTTTTTTGTTTTTACTAAATCATTTAACATAGATGTCACTAAAATAAAGCGTGATTTACTGTCTTCAGTGGCAATTTTAAATTGGAGTTTATTAGCGCCAACTAATTTATAAACTTTTGGCTGTTGCTGAATAAGACCAATAATAAGCATAGGATCAACTTTTGTCTCATCGCTAAACTCAATAGAGCCACCTGCTGGACCTGCTTCAATACGAGAAACCCCTATTTTTTGGGCCTTTAAACGTAACTTCGCAATATGGACTAGATTTTTAGCAGCCTGCGGTAATAAGCCAAAACGGTCAATTAATTCTACTTGAATTTCGTCAAGTTCATTTTTATTGCCGCAACTGGCGATACGTTTATAAATACTTAACCGTAAGCTGACATCAAAAATATAATCGTCTGGTAGTAACGCCGGTACCCGCAATTCAATTTCAGTTTGCTTAGCGGTCATATTTTCAAGCGAAAGCTGTTTGCCTTGCTTCAACGCTGAAACAGCTTGATCGAGCATTTCCATATAAAGGGTAAAGCCGATTTGGCTCATCGAACCACTTTGTCCCTCACCTAATAATTCACCTGCGCCACGAATTTCGAGATCGTGTGTGGCCAAGGTAAAACCAGCGCCTAAATCTTCAAGAGACGCAATAGCTTCAAGACGTTTCTTCGCATCTTTAGTAATACGTTTAACATGTGGTGTTAATAAATAAGCATAAGCTTGATGATGTGAACGACCCACTCGGCCTCGTAATTGATGGAGTTGCGCTAGACCTAAATGGTCGGCTCTGTCCATAATAATGGTATTAGCTGTTGGCACATCGATACCTGTTTCGATAATCGTTGTACAAACTAATACATTGTAACGTTGGTGATAAAAGTCGCCCATAATGCGTTCAAGTTCACGTTCGCGCATTTGCCCATGGGCGGTGGTTACTTTTGCTTCTGGCAGCAGTTTTTGAATATCTGCAGCGGTTTTATCGATAGTATCAACGTTGTTATGTAAAAAGTAAACCTGACCACCACGAAGGATTTCACGTAAAATAGATTCACGAATAAGGGCGTCGTCACGTTCGCGAACAAAGGTTTTTACCGCTAAGCGTTTTGCCGGCGGTGTGGCAATAATCGATAAGTCGCGCATGCCGCCCATCGCCATATTCAAGGTCCGTGGAATAGGGGTTGCGGTCAATGTTAAAATATCAACATTGCTGCGTAATTGTTTGATTTTTTCTTTTTGCTTTACACCAAATCTATGTTCTTCATCGACCACTAATAAACCTAGGTCTTTATATTTAATACTATTTTGCAATAACTTATGGGTGCCGATCAGAATGTCTATTTGGCCTGATTCAACATCGGCAATAACAACGTTTTGCTCTTTGGCTGTTTTAAAACGTGATAATACTTCTATAGCAACCGGTAAATTAGCAAAACGGTCGCGAAAGTTTTCATAATGTTGTTGGGCAAGCAAGGTTGTTGGCACTAAGATAGCCACTTGCTTGCCGTCGTTAACGGCAACAAAAGCGGCACGCATCGCAACTTCAGTTTTACCAAAACCGACATCTCCACAAACGAGTCTGTCCATGGCCTTATCGCTGAGCATATCAGACACTACTGCTTTAATGGCTTGCTCTTGATCAAAGGTTTCTTCAAACGGGAAACTGTCTGAAAAAGCTTGATACTCAGCTTTGTCACGTTTGAATTGATAACCTTTATTACTGGCTCTGCTGGCGTATATATCGAGTAGTTCAGCCGCCACGTCACGCACTTTTTCAGCGGCCTTTTGTTTTGCTTTACTCCAAGTATCGTTACCTAATTTATGTAACGGTGCACTTTCTGCGTCGGCGCCCGAATAACGGCTAATTAAATGCAATGAGCCAACCGGTACATAAAGCTTTGATTCACCTGCGTAAATTAAAACTAGAAACTCAGTGGTTATGCAACTGTTTTCAATGGTTTGTAAGCCCATGTAGCGACCAATACCATGCTCAAAATGGACAACAGGTTGTCCCATTGAAAGCTCGGCTAAGTTTTTAAAAATAGCATCCGCTTGAATAGTTTGTTGTTTGGTACGGCGGCGACTTTGTTTTATCCGCTCTCCTAAAAGTTCATCTTCGGTGATTAGGGCTATCGCATTTTTCTTAGCGGTGCCTTTACTTTGAAAGATAAAACCACTGTTGAGGGTATTCACTGTGATGCCAAGTTTGTCCGGGCTTGCGACAAAGCTTTCAATATCGTCAAAATATTGTGGCTTGATATGGTTACGCTCTAATAACTCTAAAACGCTTTCTCGACGGCCTTGGCTTTCGGCAACAAATAAAATCTTATCTGGGGTTTCTTTGTCGCGAATAAAATTATTGATTAATTCAAAAGGCTGTTTCAGTTGATGATTAACCGTAACATCAGGTAAGGGAGTGACATCAAAACGGATATGACCGGCTTTTGACTTTTCAATGTCGTCACTGTCAGTTTCTTGTAACGCGTTTATTACCGGCACTTTTTCTATTGAAATTCGGTCAAAAGGTTTTAAGGCACGATAAAACTCTTCACTATTTAAAAAGAGTTTCTTGGGGGGTAATAATGGCCGAGTCAGATCATAACGACGTTCTTCAAATCGGTAATCAATATCAAGCCAGTACTGTTCAATAGCTTTATCAATATCGCCACTGAGCATTATCCGTGTGTTTTCGCCTAAATAGTCACACAAAGTGCTCGTTTCTTCAAAGAACAAGGGGAGGTAATATTCAATACCTGCCGGCAAAATACCATCACTGACCTGATGATATATTGACTCTTTATGAATGGTGTTAGGAAATTCTTCTCGGTATTGACGACGAAATAAATTTATTGCTGCTTCGTCGGTCGGAAATTCGTGTGCGGGTAATAAATTTATTTCATCTATTTTATCACTTGAACGCTGGTTTTCAGGATCGAACAAGCGAATGTCATCAATTTCATCATCAAAAAAATCTAAGCGAAACGGAGTTTTACAGCCCATAGGGAATATGTCGAGAATTGCACCACGTGCCGAGAATTCACCATGCTCCATTACTTGTTCTACGCAGCGATAACCACTGGCTTCAAGATTTTGTCGCATTTGATGTAAGTCTTTTTTATCACCTACTTTTACGATCAAACTATTCGTACGCAAATACTGCGTTGGCGCAAGGCGTTGTAATAATGTTGAAACCGGCACAATAATAATGCCACTTTTCATATTTGATAATTGGTAAAGCGTTGCTAGTCGCTGGGAAATAATATCTTGATGCGGTGAAAAGGTATCATAGGGCAATGTTTCCCAATCAGGAAATAAGCAAATAGGCAGTTGCCGCTTTTTATTTAAACTTTTTAATTCTTGCTCGAAACGCAATGCTGACTGGGTGTCATTGGTTAATAACAACATCGGAGCGTCGGCATTGAGGGCGCCATGGTATATAGCTAGCGTGTCACTACTACCTAGTAAATTAGTCCAATGCTTTTTATCAGCATGTTTGCCACGACGTTTAGTTAATACAGGTTCAAATAAGCTAGCAGTTTTACTCATGATTTCTCTATCAAATAATGATTGTTAATAAGGCGTCTAAAACAGCGCATTATCTTAACATGAGTTATGGTTAAATTTTAAGAACGAGTAAATACTTTTTTGTTTAAAAAACTATAGTGATATAATAAGGCCCAGCTTTACATTGGGTAGAGCCTGCTGTGTTTTTTGGAGAGTTTCGTGACCAATAATGATGTTTTACGTCGTTTAAGATATACCTTTAATTTTAATGATCAAAAGATGATCGACCTATTTAATTTAGCAAAGTTAACGGTAAGTCGTGAACAAATCAGTTATTGGTTGAAAAAAGAAGATGATCCACAAGTTGTTAACTGCACCGATGTTCAGCTAGCAACTTTTTTGAACGGTTTAATTATTGACAAACGTGGCGCCCGTGATGGTGAAACACCGCCAGCTGAAAAACGAATGAATAACAATCTTGTGCTCAACAAATTAAAAATAGCATTAGCGCTGCGCGCAGAAGATGTTCTCGATATGATGTCTACCTCAGGTATACGTATGACTAAACCTGAATTAAGTGCATTTTTTCGTAAGCCCGATCACAAACATTACCGCGAGTGTAAAGATCAGTTTTTGAGAAACTTTATTCAAGCCATTGATACCAAATATCATGTTAATCGTCCTGAAAAATTCACCCCAAAGCGTGAAGTTGAAACGGTAAAAAAACCTGAGTTACCAAAAAAAGACTATCAAACAGCTAAGCCTAAAGTGAGCAAAATATACATAAACCCCAATGCCACTAAAGCAACAGATAACGATGATAAACCTAAAAGAACAGTGTTAAAACTTAAGCCTTCAGATATTTATAAAAATTAGGTTTTAGGCGTGGTTATTTATATTCAGTAATTCTTGAGAATAAATTTTTCTTTGTTAATCATAAAAGTATAAATTCTACTCTAATTGAAAAGAGCTTTTACCTCGGTATAAGCTCTTTTTTATGTCTTATAAAAATAGAAAAGGTAAAGTTCCTTTTATCGTAATTACAATGCGATTTGTCGAACAGCTATTGCCAACACTATCATTTTTGATCAAGACTAGATAAAAGCATTTTAAATTCAGAACATTTACAGTTATTGCAATGTAACTATATATTCCTATAAAAAGAGATACTTATGACTTTCAAAAGTACATTACTGGTAGTGGCTATTTCTAGCTCATTACTTGCCGCTTGCACAGAACAAAAAGGTATTGATACACCACAAACAAGCTCAAAGGAAGCTGAGAAAAAAAGTGCGATTAAAGCACTGTCTGAATCAGAAAAAGCTAACCAAATATTTGATGCTATTTTTGATGAAGGTGTTGCACGAAGCCCGATGATGCAAACTTATTTAGGCATAAAAACAGATTATGATAAATGGGATGATATTTCAGAAGAAAACACGCTAAAAGAATTAGCGATTACTCATGAAAACCTCCAACGTGTTAAAGCCATCGATAGTCAAAAACTCGATGAGCAGACAATGATCAGCTATCACTTATTGGTACAAAAATTAGAAAATACAATTGCTGACCATAAGTGGCGTTTTCATAACTATCCTGTAAATCAAATGCGTGGCTTACACTCGAGTTTACCTGCATTTTTAATTAATCAGCATTCCATTAGCAATGTCAAAGAAGCACAAGATTATATTGCTCGAGTGCAGGGTGCTAAAGTACTTTTAGAACAATTAACGACACAACTAAAATTGCGTGAAGACTTAGGTATTATCGCCCCTAAGTTTGTTTTTCCTCACGTTATTCGTGACTCTCAAAATATTCTTGCAGGTGCTCCATTTGAAGAAGGAAAAGACAGTACGATTTTAGCTGACTTCACTAAAAAGGTGAATAAACTTGAGATCAATGCCGCTGAAAAAAGCACGCTCTTAGCAGAGGTTAATACCGCATTAATAACCAGCATAAAGCCTGGATATCAACAATTAGTCAGTTATTTAGAAACGCTAGAAAAAAAAGCAGACAATAGAGATGGCGCATGGAAATTTCCAGAAGGTGAAGCATTCTTTAATAATGCATTACAACGCACCACCACAACAGATTTAACCGCTAACCAAATTCACCAAACTGGCTTAAGTGAGGTGGCTCGAATTCACGGTGAAATGCGCGTAATTATGGAAAAGGTTGGCTTTGAAGGCGAACTTGGTGAGTTTTTTGAATTCATGCGAAATGACAAACAATTTTATTACGCTGCTGATGACGCGGGTAAACAACGTTACTTAGATGAAGCTGTTGCTTTAATTGATGATATGGAAGGACGTTTAGACAGTTTATTTTTAACCAAACCTAAAGCTAAGCTAAAGGTTAAAGCGGTTGAAGCTTTTAGAGAACAATCTTCAGGTAAAGCTTTTTATCAACAGCCTGCACCTGATGGCTCTCGTCCAGGTGTTTATTATGCCAACCTTTACGATATGCAAGCGATGCCAACTTATCAAATGGCAGCGCTTGCGTATCACGAAGGGATCCCTGGTCATCATATGCAAATAGCGATAAAACAAGAGCTAACAAATATTCCAAAATTTCGTAAATTTGGTGGTTATACCGCACACACCGAAGGTTGGGGTTTGTACTCAGAAATGATCCCGAAGGAAATTGGTTTATACCAAGACCCTTATTCTGATTTTGGTCGTTTAGCTATGGAGTTATGGAGAGCTTGTCGTTTAGTGGTTGATACGGGTATTCATACGCAAAAATGGACGAGAGCTCAAGGTATTGAATATTATGTCGCAAATACGCCAAATGCTAAGTCTGACGCTGTAAAAATGGTAGAGCGCCATGTTGTTATGCCGTCACAAGCAACCGCATATAAAATTGGCATGTTAAAAATTATTGAGCTACGTGAACACGCTAAAGTCGAACTTGCTGAGAAATTTGATATTCGTGAGTTTCATGATGTGGTACTTCGTAATGGTCCAGTACCCTTAAATGTTTTAGCTCAATTAGTTGATACCTATATAGCGAATAAAAAATAGCGAATAAAAAAGCTTAAGCTAAAGTCTTATTGCAGTAAAAAATCTTTACAAAAGAGAAGTGCCGTTCGGTACTTCTCTTTTTTATGGGGATTAGGTAAATATCTATTGATGATAATCAGACGTTAATTGATTTTTCTAGGAATAAGCCGATATTTATTTAATTCTTAAGCAACTTTTGCCCTTAATGCGTAAAATTTATAATTTGCCGAGATAAGCGCTATTCCCTTTGATTAACAGTTGTTATAATGCCGAAAAATAACGTAGTTTAAATTCTTTTTAGAGGTTTTGTGGATGTCGGAAGCTGAAAAACGCCCAACAAATTTTATTCGTCAAATTATCGATGCGGATCTTGAAAGTGGTAAACATTCGAGTGTACAAACTCGTTTCCCACCTGAGCCCAATGGTTTTTTACATATTGGCCATGCGAAAGCAATTTGTTTAAATTTTGGCATTGCTCAAGATTACCTAGGCTTATGTAATTTACGTTTCGATGATACCAACCCTGAAAAAGAAGACATTGATTACGTTAACTCAATTCAAGAAGACGTAAAATGGTTAGGGTTTGATTGGGCGGGTAAGGTTCATTACTCCTCTGATTACTTTGATCAATTGCATGGTTTTGCTGTTGAATTAATTGAAAAAGGCTTGGCATACGTTTGTTTCTTAAATGCGGATGAAGCACGCGAACATCGTGGTTCGCTCAAAGCGCCAGGGAAAAATAGCCCGTATCGTGATACGAGTGTTGAAGATAACTTAGCACTTTTTGCCAAAATGAAAGACGGTAAATGTAAAGAAGGCGAATGTGTTCTTCGCGCTAAAATTGATATGACATCAAGCTTTATGTGTTTGCGTGACCCGATTCTTTATCGCGTTCGTTTTGCTCATCATCATCAAACAGCCGACAAATGGTGCATTTACCCGATGTACGATTTTACCCATTGTTTATCTGATGCTATTGAAGGTATTACCCATTCACTTTGTACATTAGAATTTCAAGATAACCGTCGTTTATATGACTGGGTACTTGAAAATGTATCGATTGATGTTGTACCACATCAATATGAATTTTCACGTTTAAACCTTGAATATACGGTGATGAGTAAACGTAAACTTCATACGTTAGTTGATGAAAAGCTTGTAAATGGTTGGGACGATCCGCGTATGCCAACGATTGCTGCTTTTCGTCGTCGCGGTTACACTCCGAGCTCATTACGTGAGTTTGCTAAACGTATTGGCGTTACTAAAATGGACAATACCGTTGAAATTGGAGTTTTAGAAGCTTGTATTCGTGAAGACCTCAATGACAATGCACCTCGTGCTATGGCGGTACTTGACCCGATTAAATTGGTAATAGAAAACTATCCAGCAGATCAAGTAGAAGAATTAACAGTAAAAAATCATCCAAGTGATGATGAACAAGGGACTCGCATTGTTCCTTTCGCCGCAGAACTTTATATTGAAGCGGAAGACTTTCGTGAAGAAGCTAATAAAAAATATAAACGTTTAGTGCTTGATAAAGCCGTGCGTTTACGTGGTGCTTACGTTGTTACCGCCACACGTTGTGACAAAGACAGCGAAGGCAATGTTACGACCGTTTATTGTAATTATAATGCCGATACCTTAGGTAAAAATCCTGAAGATGGTACTAAACCAAAAGGTGTAATTCATTGGGTTGCTGCTCAGCAATCTATTGATGCAGAAATTCGTTTATACGACCGTTTATTTAATGTACCAAATCCTGCTGCTGCAGAAAATTTTCAGAGTGTGATGAATGAAGATTCGTTAATTACCATTAGTCACGCTAAAGTAGAACCATCATTGGTCAATGCTAAACCTGAACAAGCCTTTCAATTTGAACGCCAAGGTTATTTTTGTCGTGATAATAAAGACTCACAAGGTGATAAGTTAGTATTTAACCGTACGGTAGGTTTGCGCGATACTTGGGCTAAAATGGGTAACTAATTACCCTACTATTACGTTTAAAACCTTTATTTACTGGAATCTCACCGGTATATAAAGGTTTTTTTTTATCTAAATTTATACTTTAATTTTTTCATCATATAGCTTGTTTTGAATGGTATCGTAATTCTTAATATATTTAGGTGTGTGATTTTAAAGTTTAGATAACAGACGAGCTATTTTTGAAAAACTAACGAAGTTAAACGTCCGCTAGTGATAAATAATGCAATAGCGTTATATTTATTATTTAAACGTGATAGTTAATAAGATTTTATTAGCAAGTTAACAAAACATAGTGATAAAAATAAAGCCAGCTTATGTTAATTCAGCTGGCTTTATTTAATTTTATAGGTAATAAACAGGCGTTTTTTATTAACGCGTTGCTGCTTTCATTTCTTGAACAAAACGTGTTAATGCCGCCAACATTGCTTGGTTATCATCAAGATTATTTTCAATGATTTTAACCACGGCAGAACCACTTATTGCGCCAGCGGCACCCGTTGCAAGTGCTGCTTTAACTTGTTCTGGGTTAGAAATACCAAACCCTATCACGCCAGGTGAGGCATTATTTGCCTTTAGCTTTTCAATTAAGTGAATAGCAGGATTAGTGGCTTCTACCGATGCACTTTTAGGCGTATCCACACCCGTTACACCCGCACGACTTAATACGTAGGTATAGCCGTAGCTATATTTTGCAACCTGCTTTAATGTTTCTTCGCTGCCGTTAGGCGGAGCAATAAATATTGGCGCAACACCATACTTTAGTGCAGCAGAACGGAACGGGGCACTTTCACGCAAAGGTAAGTCAGCAATTAACACTGAATCAACACCAGCAGCAGCCATATCTTTATAAAAATCATCAATACCACGAGCAAAAACTAAATTTCCATAAAGTAGTAAACCGATTGGGATTTCAGGCGCGTAAGCACGAACTTTTGCTAAAATAGTTAAGCAAACATCAGTGTCTACCCCAGCGTTGAGTGCACGCAATGCCGCCATTTGAATAGTAATACCATCAGCACTTGGGTCTGAAAATGGAATACCTAATTCTAATGCATCTGCGCCAGCATCGATTAAAGCTTTGATTATTTCAAATGACTGCTCAATACTTGGATCGCCTACGGTCACAAACGGAATAAAAGCGCCTTGATTCTTTTTTGCTAATTCAGCAAAAGTTTGCTGATAACGTGTAGTCATCTGCTTGTTTGACGTTGTGTCTAAGCTCATTTTGCTTCTCCTTGAATTTTTGCTTCATTTTCAGCTTGTAACACTGTTTGCACATGCGCTAAATCTTTGTCACCGCGCCCTGATAAATTAACAAGAAATACTGTTTCCTCAGTAACCGCTTCCGCCATTTTAATCGTATGAGCAAGGGCATGTGATGGTTCAAGTGCTGGAATAATACCTTCATTCATTGCTAACAGTTTAAAAGCTGATAACGCTTCGTCGTCATTAATAGGCACATATTGAGCTCGACCCGTATCTTTTAAAAAGGCATGTTGCGGACCAACAGCTGGGTAGTCTAGACCGGCTGAAACCGAGTACGACTCCTCTATTTGTCCTGATTTATCTTGCATAATATAAGTGTAGTTACCGTGTAACATACCTTTTGTACCGGCAACTAAGGTTGCACCATGTTGGTTGGTATTAACACCTTTGCCACCCGCTTCCACACCAATTAATTTTACACTGCTCTCTTTAATAAAATCATGGAATATACCAATGGCGTTTGAACCACCACCCACACAAGCAATGACATAATCTGGTAAGCGACCTTCTTGTTTAAGGATTTGCTGTTTAGCTTCTTCGCCAATCATTTTTTGAAATTCACGAACGATAGTTGGAAACGGGTGAGGACCTGCGGCTGTGCCTAACAAGTAATGAGCGTTTTCATAGTTTGCAGACCAGTCACGCAAAGCTTCATTAACGGCATCTTTTAAGGTGCCGGAGCCTGCAGTAACAGGGATAACTTCTGCTCCCATTAATTTCATGCGAAATACATTGGGTTGTTGACGTTCACAGTCTAATGCGCCCATGTAAACTCGACATTTCAAACCTAATAGTGAACAAGCGATAGCTGTAGCTACGCCGTGTTGCCCAGCACCTGTTTCGGCAATAATTTCTGTTTTACCCATACGTTTAGCGAGTAATGCTTGGCCAAGGACTTGATTGGTTTTATGCGCGCCACCGTGTAATAAGTCTTCGCGCTTTAAGTATATTTTAGCTAATGGATTTTTACATAAATTACGGGTTAAGGTCAGGGGGGTCGGACGTCCCGCGTAATTTGTTAGTAGGTCATTAAACTCAGTTAAAAAGCTCTCGTCTTGTTGTGAGTCAATAAATGCTTGCTCTAACTGCTCAAGGGCAGGGACTAATAATTCACCAACAAACATGCCACCAAATTCGCCAAAATAGGCTGGTAAAGTTGCTTTTACTTGGGTCGTCTCTTGTTTAATTGTTTGATCTGTCATTTTCTTTATTCCTAATGCTTTATACGAGTTACATGAATTAAGTGAGTTATTTATAGCGTATAAATATTCACTTAATTTGTGTGTTCGGTCTTATTAATAGTGTCTAATGGCGGCGAAAACTTGCTGAAGTTTTTCGCGGCTTTTAACGCCTGGGCTTGTTTCAACGCCTGAGTTGAGATCCAAACCGAATAAATCTAGTGTTGTTTTCTGGCTAACCGCCTGCGCTATATTATCGATAGACAACCCGCCCGCTAGAAAACAATGGCTTAAGTCTTGCCCAGAATCGGCTAACGCTCGCCAATTAAAGGTTTCACCACTGCCGGCATTTTTGCCGTCTAAGACATAAAACTGCGCATTACTCATTAACTCAGGTACTTCGTCTTCGACCGGCAAAGCTTTCCAACTTTGGCAGCCTTTTGGAAGTAATGGCTGCAATGAAGCGATATATTGTGAAGTTTCATTACCATGAAGTTGCACCGCAAATAAGTTTAGCTTGTGTGCAAGTTTCGCCACTTCTTCAATGGCATGATTAACAAACACGCCAACGTAACGTAAAGAGGGAACCTGCTCGACAATCATTTTTGCTTGTTGTTCGTTAACATACCTTGGCGACTTTTCAGCGAAAATTAAGCCACCAAATTGTGCGCCGGCATCAACAGCACTTTGGGCATAGTCAACTTGTGTTAAGCCGCAGACTTTATTATTGCCATAAATGAGTTTACGACAAGCTAAATCAATATCATCTTCTGCCATGATTGAACTACCCACTAAGAAGCCATCAACTGCTGGCGCTAACTCGCGAACTTGTTCGTTGGTATAAATACCCGATTCAGATATAACGATGCGATCAGCAGGCAGTGTCGGCGCATAGTCAAAGGTTCGAGCGATATCGGTGGATAAGTCGCGTAAATCTCGGTTGTTAATACCAATAAGTTTAGCGCCTAAATCAATGGCTCGATCGCGCTCTTCATCATTAGATATTTCAGTCAAGACCGCTAAGTTATATTGCTCTGCGATAGCAGATAAGTCTTTATATTCTTGGTCTGATAAAACGCTTAGCATCAATAAAATCGCATCGGCACCGTAATATCGTGCCAAATAAACTTGATAGGCATCAACAAAGAAATCTTTATTAAGTACTGGACAATTTACCGAATCAGTCACTATTTTTAAATATTCAAAAGTGCCTTGAAAGTATTTTTCATCGGTTAAAACAGAAATAGCGGCAGCATATTTATCGTAAATCTGGCAAATAGCCTTAGGGTCAAAATTTTCGCGTATTAAACCTTTCGATGGCGAAGCCTTTTTACATTCTAAAATAAAGCCAGCATGCGCGTGACCTTTTTTTCTATCAAGTGCACCGTACATATCTTTTTGAGTGGGTACTAAAGTGTCAATAAATTCACTTAATGGAAAATCAATTTTACGTTGCGCTATTTCGATACGTTTATCAGCAACAATTTTTTCTAATACATTTGCCATGTTATGCCATTGCCTTTGAGTCTAAATTTGAGTTTGAAATCACGACCATATTTTCTAAAGTCGTTAATGCTTTACCTGAAGCTAATACTTCTCTTGCCATGTTAGCGGCTATTTTTAAATCAGTTGCTTTATCATGTAGATACAATAATGCGGCACAATTAATAATGACGGCGGCATTATGAGCAGCCTTGCCATTACCACTAAGAATTGCGCGAATATACTCAGCATTTTCTTGTGGCGTACCGCCCTTAATATCTTCTAATGTGTAACTGGGTAAACCAAAATCAGCGGGAGAAATGGTTCGGCTTGTACACTGACCATTGGCTATCTCGCTAATTTGCGTTTCGCCGTGTAAGGCAATTTCATCTAAGCCGCTACCGTGAACGACCCAACCACGTTTAACCCCAGTTAACAGTAAACTTTTTGCCATTACATCGATAAGCGCTGGTGTATAAACACCGAGTAACATAGTGCTCGGTGAAGCAGGATTCACTAATGGCCCTAATATATTAAATAAAGTGCGCACACCCATAGATTTTCTAACCGGAGCTGCATGTTTAAAACCCGGGTGATAAGCCGGAGCATATAAGAAACATAAATTTGTTTGCGCTAAACACGCACTTGCTGTCGTTGGCGACATCATTAAATTGACGCCAAAGGCCTCCAATAAATCTGCGGAGCCAGACATGCTAGAAACACTTCGGTTACCGTGTTTCGCCATTTTTAAGCCACATGCCGCGGCTAAAATTGCCGCGGTGGTTGATATATTAATGGTATTCGCGCCATCGCCACCGGTACCTACACAGTCAGCAACGTTATGCTCTTGCTGTGGAAATGGTGTTGCTGAGCCTCTTACTGCTAGGGCAGCACCTGAAATTTCGTTAGCCGTTTCGCCTTTTATTTTTAAGGCAGTTAATACACTTGCTAACAGTACGGGCTCAACTTCACCTTTGATCATATTTTTAAAAAAATCTTCAGCTTCAGTCTGACTAATATCATTTCCATCAACAAGTTGTTGTAAAATTTTACTCATAAGAACCTTCCGCTGCTTTGTGTGGTGAAGCCAGTAAATAATCAATAGTTTGCGCTAATAACGTACCGCCATAAGTCGTTAGGATTGACTCTGGATGAAATTGAAATCCTAAGGCTACGTCCGTCTTATGCTCAATGGCCATTGGTAAACTGATTTGTTCAGATGTTATATATTCAGCAATAATATCAATGGTATTAGGGACTTCACTTGCTATCAGTGAATGATAGCGCGCCACAGGTAAGGGGTGATTTATCTGGTCAAAAACACCGGTTTGACGATGAGTAATACTCGACGCTTTACCATGGACAATTTCAGGTGCACGGATAACTTTACCGCCATAGTGTTCAACTAAGGCTTGATGGCCTAAACAAATGCCTAAGATTGGATATTTACCGGCACATTTGGCTATTAATGCCATTAAACATCCGGCTTTATTGGGTTCTCCTGGGCCGGGCGATAATACGAGTAATACTCGTTCTGTGGATTTTTGCATTTGTTCAAAGATAAAATCTGCCGATAGGGTGTTTCGGTAAATGGTCGGTTCAAACCCTAAACATTGAAATTCATCGACCAAGTTGTAAGTAAAAGAATCGAGGTTGTCGAGCATGAATATTCTAACATTGCCATTAATAGCGGGTTCTTGATGACTATGCATGATTACTCTCCTTGCACGGATTGTTTAGGTTAGCGCTGTCGCTACTCGGTGCGGCAGTGATCTCAACAGTGAACAGTTCTGCATGTTGAATGGCATTAATGACCGCTTGTGCTTTTTGCTTGGTTTCATTGGCTTCTGACTGAGGATCTGAGTCGTAAACAACACCGGCACCTGCTTGAACATGCGCTATACCGTGTTTAACAAAAGCAGAGCGGATAACAATACAGGTATCCATTTCACCGTCACCGGTTAAATAGCCAACCGCGCCGCCATAACTCCCCCGACGTTTGCCTTCTACTTCTCGAATTAATTGTGTCGCTTTTACTTTTGGGGCTCCCGATAAAGTGCCCATATTCATACAAGCCTGATAAGCGTGCAGGGCATCAAGGTCAAGCGCTAAGGTGCCACAAACTCTAGAGACCAAATGCATAACATGAGAG
Organism: Colwellia sp. BRX8-7; assembly: GCF_014077275.1. Classification (NCBI taxonomy): domain Bacteria; kingdom Pseudomonadati; phylum Pseudomonadota; class Gammaproteobacteria; order Alteromonadales; family Colwelliaceae; genus Colwellia; species Colwellia sp. BRX8-7. Next base: position 103,278 of record NZ_JACGVP010000015.1, read on the forward strand.
TAACGGTCAACTTTTAATAAGTCAGCAACATAGCGAGTACCTGCTTGACTAACGCGGGCAATATCGTTGCGGGCTAAATCAACCAGCATAGTGTGCTCGGCTAATTCTTTTTTATCTAATCGTAATTCAAGTTCAATACGACTGTCTAAATCAAGTGAAATTGAACCGTCTTTATTAAGTCCGCGCGGACGAGTTCCTGCAATGGGATAAATTTCTACTTGACGATTTTTATGTTGATATTTTAATGCAGATTCTGGAGAAGCACCAAAAATACAAAATTCGCTGTCTTTTAGGTAAAACATATAAGGGCTAGGGTTGCTTTGCTTTAACGCTTTGTAAGCATTTAAGGTATTTGAGCACTTTAGCGTAAAGGTACGAGAAGGTACCACTTGAAAAATATCACCGGCGCGAATATTTTCTTTTAACTGATTAACCGTGTCACAGAACTGTTGATCTGAGATGTCGCTACTAACTTCACTTTTTTCAATCGGCTTGTCATAAGGTCTTTCTTGAGCAATATATTGTTGGGCCAAAATATTTTTTATATCGGCTAACCGTTGACGAATTGTCACGAGATTATGATTGGCCGCTTCTCCTGAAAAAATATTACCAATAACTTCAGTTGATTGCGCTTCATGATCGATAACCACAACAGTTTCAGCCAAATAATAGACGAAGTCTGGGCAGGTATTATCACCTTGGCTTACTGTCGGTAATTGCTCGGTCATCGACATCATATCAAAGGCGAAGACACCACCTAAAAATATCGCAAAAGGGTGATTATTGCTATTTTTAAGCTTATTAAATAAGCGCAAACTTTGAAAAGGATTAATAGCGAGTAAGCGCGATTTTTCATCCAGTTGTTGAGTCAGTTCAGGGAAAATGGCGCTAAGTGTTTTATCTTTAACGCTTAACGTAGCGTGTTCAGCTAAATGCTGTTGCGCAAACTCAAGGGCCGATTGACCATTGTTTGTTAACGCTTCAAACGTAACAAGATTACCATGACAGGTTATTTTTAATGCCGCATCGGTAAGTAATAAGCTTTTTAATTGATGTTTTTTATCAATTTCAGCCGATTCTAATAATAAGTTGTTATCACTGTTTTGGCTTAACTGGTGAAATATCGCCAGGGGATCGGTCTGATATTTAACGGTTTCTGATAGTGTGGTAACACTGCCAGTTTGCTTATCTATGGTAAGCGTATTCTGATGATTCATATTCTTTCCTAGCTTTTAACGTCTAATTTAAATTAATGGTCAACCTGCATAAATAGGCAATAGCCACCATATAAACCAACTTTTAACGCGCGTAATAATCATGTTTTTCTCGCCATAGTACTTTAGCTTTGAGCTAAAAAGTAAAAAGCCCACTCATTATGAAATAAGCAGGCTTTTTGAATTTTTACGTACAAGTAAACATCACAACCCACTTATGCAGATTTATGCCACCAACAATTCATCGAAATAGTTTGTTTTACTTGTATCATTATTGTCTTCATCTCAGTAAAATTGCCTTAGCAATTAATTCCCCTATAGAAGAACCGATTATGACTGTATTGTCAACCTCTGATTTAGCTGATTATTATAGCCTACGGGTCGATTTGCACAGTCATACCAAATGTTCTGATGGAACACTGACGCCGCAAGAGCTTGTTGAACGGGCGGTTAACTTCCAATTGAATGTTTTAGCTATTACCGATCACGATACGCTTAAAGGTTTATCTATAGCTAAAGATTATATTCTAGAAAAAAATCATCCATTAACCATTATCAATGGCATCGAAATATCAACCAGCTGGCATGGTTTTGAAATTCATATTGTTGGCTTAAACATTGATGAAAATAATGAACAATTACAAACATTAATTGCCAGCCAGCAAGCAGCAAGAGAATTACGTGCCACCACCATGGGTGAAAAACTCACCAAATGTGGCTTCCCTGGCATCTACGAGCAAGCGAAAGAGCTTGCAGGGCAAGGCTCTATAACGCGGGCACACTTTGCTAAAATATTATTGCAAGAAGGCCATGTTGATCATATGCAAAAAGCCTTTGATAAATACATTGGCAAAGGCCAACGCGCGTTTGTAAAGCCAAACTGGTGTTCTATTGAAGAAGCGATTGCCGCTATTCACCACGCCGGTGGTAATGCGGTGATTGCCCATCCGGTTAGATATGACTTATCAACCAAATGGTTACGCCGCTTAGTGGTGCAGTTTAAAGCCGCAAAAGGTGATGGCTTAGAAATAGTATTACCGCAAATGGCTAACGAACAACGAAAATTAATGCTAAGCTTTTGTTTAGAATATGATTTACATGCATCTATGGGCTCAGACTTTCATTATCCAACACGATGGAGTGATTTAGGTCGTAATTTACGTATGCCCGATCAGGTGAAACCCATTTGGGATCTTTGGCCTAACGCTGTTAAGTGAGTTACTAAGTGAGCAAGATAGGTATACCCGAGCTAGTCGTAAGTGAGTAGTAAGCTTAACAACTGTATTAACACCTAAAGTAACACCGAAATTAACATCAACATCTTAGTGGAGAAAATTTATGAGTCAGTTTTTTTATGTACACCCAGATAATCCGCAAGGTCGTTTGATGAAGCAAGCGGCGGCTATTATTCAACAAGGTGGTGTCATCGTTTACCCTACCGATTCAGGCTATGCTTTAGGTTGTCATATCGGCGACAAAAAAGCGCTTGAACGTATTTGTAATATCCGAAATATCGATAAAAATCATAATTTCACCTTAGTGTGCCGAGATTTATCTGAATTATCTGAGTATACCCGTGTTGATAACAGCGCCTATCGGTTATTAAAAAGTAATACCCCAGGTCCTTATACCTTTATCTTTAAAGGGTCAAAAGAAGTACCTAAACGGTTATTAAATCCGAAAAGAAAAACCATAGGTATTCGGGTGCCTGATAATGCCATAGTGCAAGCCTTACTGGCTGAGCTGCAAGAGCCTATTATGTCGACAACGCTAATTATGCCGGGTGAAGAACGAGCAGAGTATGACCCTGAGCACATTCGCGATATTTTAGAGCACCAAGTTGATTTAATCATTAATGGTGGGCACTTGGGTGAGCACCCAACCACCGTCATTGATTTTTCTGATGATGAAGTGAAAGTTATTCGAGTCGGTGAAGGCGACCCAAGCCCTTTTGAATAACTACAACTTATTATGGATTAATAACGAGTGAGTCAGCCCGCTAATTCAAAAGAAAAAACTATGCCACGAGAGATGGTTCAGCAAGTATTACCGTTGGCATTGATCCGTGGTGAAGTGGTGGTTAATAAGCCAAAAGATTTATTTATTCCGCCTGATGCCTTAGAGGTTATTTTAGAGTCATTTGAAGGACCACTTGATTTATTGCTTTACCTTATTCGTAAGCAAAAATTTGATATTCTAGATATGCCTATTGCGCCCATTACCACACAATATATGCAATACATTGAGTTGATGAAAGAAATTAAAATGGAATTAGCGGCTGAATACCTAGTCATGGCTGCCATTTTAATGGAAATAAAGTCACGTTTATTATTACCAAAACAAGCGGTAGCTGATGAGGATGAAGACCCACGTGCCGAATTAGTACGTCGTTTACAAGAATATGAGGTGATCAAAAGTGCTGCACAACAACTTGATCAAATTCCTCGTCTTGAACGTGATTTTTTTCAAGGGAATGTTGAATTATCTGAAGATTTTCAAGCCGCCGTTTTTCAGGCTGATGTCGATTTAAGTGAACTTGTTAGTGCTTTACAAGGAGTACTTAAACGTACCAAAGCACTCGAACATCACCATATAGAAAAAGAATCTTTATCAACCAGAGAGCGGATGTCATCAATATTAGCGCAGTTAAAGTGTGCTGCCGAAAATAGCTCAGCTTTTGTTGAATTTAGCGCTTTGTTTACAGTCGTTGAGGGCAGACAAGGTGTTGTGGTAACTTTTTTAGCTATTTTAGAGTTGATCAAAGAAAGTTTGATAGAATGTGTACAAACTACCATTTTTGGTCAATTAAGAGTGCGTTTACCAGTATGACAACTGTTGAAAAAATAAAAATAGCTAAACTTATTGAAGCGGCTTTTTTTGTTAGTGATGGACCTTTGAGTGTTAAGCAAATAAAAACAGAGTTATTAGTTAATTATCAGCTAAATCACCAGCAAATTCGTGATGTCATTGGTGAATTGGTGATAAAATATAAAAATTCAGGGGTTAACTTGGTGCAGGTTGCTTCAGGTTACCGATTTGAAACGATTAGTGAGCTTAATGAAGACTTAGCTATTTTTGTTGCTAAGCTCACCAAAGAAAAAACGCCTAAGTATTCGCGAGCACTTTTAGAAACGCTTGCCCTTATTGCTTATAAACAGCCAATAACCCGCGGCGAAATTGAAGAGATTCGCGGAGTAGCGGTAAGTAGTTATATAATGAAAACATTATTAGAAAGAAACTGGGTGAAAGTGGTTGGTAATAAAGAAGTGCCTGGGCGGCCATCGTTATATGCGACCACAAAAGCATTTTTAGATTATTTTTCATTAACTTCATTAAGCCAGTTACCCGAATTATTGCCTATGGCTGATTTAGGCGCTATAGATAAACCTTTGCAAGCATTGGTTTAGTTATAGCAACAGCACCCGTATTAATAAAAATATACAAACACTATTTATTTTAGAGACAGCAACGTAGCGGAAAACACCGTGAAGTTACTGACGTAAAGAGAGTTAAAGCCATGTCTGAAAAATTACAAAAAGTCCTTGCCCGTGCCGGTAAAGGTTCACGCCGTGAAATGGAAACCTTCATTAGTGCTGGTCGTATCAGTGTTGATGGAAAAACCGCTTTTTTAGGGGATCGCATCGAAGGAAGTGAGCAAATTCGTCTTGATGGTCACATCGTTAAGTTAAAACCTAAAGAAGACGATTTATGTCGTGTCATTATGTACAACAAGCCCGAAGGCGAAATGTGTACCCGTAAAGATCCTGAAGGCCGTCCAACGGTTTTTGATCGTTTACCGCCACTAGAGAATAGTCGCTGGGTTGCTGTTGGTCGATTAGATATTAACACCTCGGGTATGCTGTTATTTACCACAGATGGTGAGCTTGCTAATCGTTTAATGCATCCTTCACAAAAAGTTGAACGTGAATATGCAGTGCGTGTTTTTGGCGAAGTCAATGAAGCCATGCTGCAAACATTGCGTGCGGGTGTTAAATTGGAAGATGGACCGGCGAAGTTTCAAAAGATCACTTACAAAGGTGGTGAAGGCCGTAATCATTGGTTTCATGTGGTACTTTCTGAAGGGCGTAACCGTGAAGTTCGCCGTTTATGGGAAAGCCAAGAAGTTCAAGTCAGCCGTCTAATTCGTGTGCGCTATGGCGATATGGAAATGAAACGACAATTACCTAATGGTGGTTGGACTGAGTTAGCTTTACCTGAAGTCAATTACTACCGTAAATTAGTGGGTTTGCCTGTTGAAACACAAAGCAAAGTAAAAGTGGACGAAAAAGTGATGGATAATGCCAAAAGCCGTCGTATTCGCCGCTCAGTGAAAAAACATCAACAAAGAAGTCAACAAGCAACGCGTCGTCGCCGTTAGTCTTTTGTTGATATTGTTGCATAAGCGGTCATTAATTTTTTAAGGGATAAACTTGAATAAAACTTACGTAGAAGATCATGCCTCATTGGTTGTACTTTGTCAGAAACTTGCGCAAGCAGATTTTTTGGCAATAGATACCGAATTTGTTCGTACTCGTACCTTGTATCCTAAATTAGGTCTTATTCAAGTGAACGACGGGGAAAATTTAGCGTTAATTGACCCCGTTGCGATAGATGATTTATCACCCTTTTGGCAGCTACTAACCGATGAAAAAATTTGCAAGGTACTGCATGCTTGCTCAGAAGACTTAGAAGTTTTTCTGACTGCGGCAAATTGTCGTCCGGTTAACTTAATTGACAGTCAAATAATGATGTCGTTTCTTGGTCATGGTTTATCAATGGGCTATGCCGCAATGGTCAACCATTATCTTGATATAGAAGTTGATAAGTCAGAGTCTAGAACCGATTGGATGAAGCGTCCTTTAAGTGCTAAACAGCTTGATTATGCGCAAGCAGACGTCGAGTATCTATTTCAACTTTACCCGCGTATTCGTGATGAACTTGAGCAAAAAGGCTGGCTCGATGCTGCGCAGGAAGAAAGTGATTTACTGATAGAGAAAAAATTTACGCCTATCGATGAAAGTAAATTATATCGTAATATCAAGTTAAGCTGGAAACTTAGCGCTAAGCAACTGTACATCTTGCAACACTTAGCCAGTTGGCGTTTTCAGCAAGCGAAGAGTCGTGATATGCCGATAGGCTTCATTGCCAAAGATCACACCTTGTTTGCTTTAGCGGTTCATAACCCTGATAACGTTGCGGTTATGGCCAACCTTGAAGGCGTCGAAATGCTTGATGTTCGCCACAAGGGCAAAACAATGTTGATGGTTTTAAAAAAGGCTGAGCAAGAAGATTGTGGTCAATATCCAGAGAAAATTTTTCGTCTTGATGAATATCCGGGTTATAAACAAATCTTTAAGAAAGTGAAAAACTTTGTCGCTGAACAAGCGCTAAACGCTGAACTTACCCCTGAAAATTTAGCCTCGAAAAAACAAATTAATCAATTTTTGTCATCGCATTTTAAATTACATAATGCGCCCGAGTATAGTGAATCAATTGATATATTGTCGGGCTGGCGTAAAACCTTGTTCGGTGAGCAATTAAATTTATTCGCTAAAAATGATTTTAAATAAACTGTCTATTAGGCATTTTAAAATACTACAACTAAAAACATAGGTCTACTTTATGCTGTGTACCATTTATAAAAGTACTAAAAAAGCGCAAACATATCTTTTTGTTAAACAACGTAATGATTTCTCATCAGTACCGGCACCCTTGATGTCGATTTTTGGTACGCCAACACTTGTTACTGTGATGAATTTAGCAAAAAAAGAAAAGCTGGCACTAGCAGACATTGAAAAAGTAAAAGCAAATTTAAATGAGCAAGGGTTTTACTTACAGCTTCCACCACCCGTAGAAAACTTACTTGACCAACATAAAACGGAAATGAAAATAAAAAATAACAATGATGATTAAGGAGTGTTACATGTCGTTTTGCTTTGATATTAAAAAATATAGTGTGCTAATGAGTTGTTGTATTTTGCTTTGTTTAACTAGCTCTGCTCAAGCGGCAAAAAAAAATATAAGCGCAGCGGGTTTTGAGATATATGTTGACACACTCAAAGTAGAAGCGCTGGACAAGGGCTATGACACGGCACTTGTTAATAACGCCTTTTCACAGGTCAAATTTCACCAGCGTGCGGTAAAAGCCGATCGTTCTCAGCCAGAAACTGTTGAAACTTTAGATACTTATTTACCAAAACGTGTTCCTGACTGGAAAGTTAATAAAGCGCGTGCACTGTATAAAGAACATTTACCCTTGTTAACAAAAATTGGTAAAGAATATAACGTTCAACCCCGTTTTATCGTGGCGTTATGGGGGTTAGAAACAAACTTCGGTAAAATCATGGGTAATTATAATGTTATTTCGGCATTAACCACGCTTGCATATGAAGGCCGCCGTGAAGTGTTTTTTAAGAAACAACTTTGGGCTGCGTTAACTATTGTTCAGCAAGGACATATCAGTGTTGAACAGATGAAAGGCTCTTGGGCGGGTGCTATGGGGCAAAATCAGTTTATGCCAACCTCGTTTGTTGCTTTTGCGGTCGACGGAGATGGCGATGGCAAGAAAGATATCTGGGGTAATTTAGACGATGTGTTTTCGTCTATGGCTAACTATCTTAAAAAAGAAGGTTGGAGCGACGAATTAACTTGGGGTAGACAGGTTAAATTACCAGCAGATTTCGATAAGTCGTTGGCTATTCCTAAAAATACGGGTAGTCGAGCAAACTGGTTAAAAGCTTGGGAAAAAACAGAAAAAACCTTAGCACAGTGGCAAGCTTTAGGTGTTAGGCGTGCCGATGGTACTCACTTACCTAAAGTCGACATTAAGGCTGCACTAGTATTTCCTGATGACGAGAATGGCCGTGTTTATTTAGCTTATAATAATTATAAGAGTCTAATGCATTGGAATCTATCTTATTATTTTGTTAGCTCGGTCGGTCATTTATCAGACAGAATAAAATTTCCACCTATTCAGTAAAATTCATTCGATTCACCAGAGAAAATAAAAGAGAAGATATTTATGAGCGAACAAGCTCCTTTTTGGCAAACCAAAAAATTAGAAGAAATGAGTCGACCTGAGTGGGAGTCTCTTTGCGATGGTTGTGCTAAATGCTGTCTAAACAAATTTATTGATGATGATGAAACAACCCAGGAAACTGAGTTACTGCCAACCACTTATATCAACGAAGGTGAGCAGATTCATTACACCAATATTGCTTGCCATTTACTGAATGAAAAAAGTTGTCAATGTTCAAAATACGAACAACGTACCACTTTAGTGCCTGATTGTGTGCGCTTAACACAAGAAAATTTAGACGGTGTTTTTTTTATGCCCCCTAGTTGTACCTATCGTCGTCTAAAAGAGGGACGTGGCATGCCTTCGTGGCATCCACTGCTTAATAACGGCAAAAAGACAGCCATGCATAAAGCGGGGATGTCGGTTCGAGGAAAAATAGTTAAAGATGACGATGTAGCGATAGAATATTTTGAAGATTTCATTGTTTCATGGCCGCTAAATGATATCGATTAATTTTATGCTTTGCTTTCCTCTATCTAAAAGGTAAGTGCAAAGAGTGATAGCAACAAGGGTTGACGGCTAACGCTCAATTGAGTCGTGACTCGTTGCCCATGGTTCCAACGCTAATTCTAATTCTAATAAAGTGAAATATAGATGATCATTGATGGTAAGCAGGCAGCTGCTGATTTACGAAAAACACTAACGCTTCAAGTCGCCCACCTTAAAAAAGATAAGGGAATTGTACCAGGCTTAACTGTGGTACTCGTTGGGGAAGACCCAGCAAGTGAAGTTTACGTGCGTAATAAAATAAAGCAGACACGCGATGTCGGCATGATTTCTAACGAAATTAAATTGCCTCATGACACTAGCCAAATACAATTATTAGCCGAGCTGCAACAGTTAAATAGTGATGATGCAGTGCACGGTATTTTAGTACAATTACCCTTGCCAAAGCACATTGATGAAAGCGTTATTATTGCGGCTATTGCTCCGCATAAAGATGTTGATGGTTTTCATGCGATGAACTCGGGTCGCTTGTTGAATGGCGAGCCAGGCGCATTAGTGCCTTGTACGCCGCAAGGCTGCATTATATTGGCTAAACAACATTTAGGCGAAGACTTATCAGGATTGCATGCGGTTGTCATTGGTCGCTCTAATATCGTTGGTAAGCCTGTTGCTTTGTTACTTCTACAAGAAAATTGCACAGTAACCATTGCTCATTCCCGCACTAAAAACCTAGCAGGTATTTGTCAGCAAGCCGATATTCTAATTGCGGCGGTTGGCCGAGCTAATTTTGTTCAAGCCAGTTGGGTAAAACCAGGCGCAACTGTTATTGATGTCGGTATTAACCATATAGAAGATGAGAAAGGCAAAGCTAAACTCGTTGGTGATGTCGACTTTGCTAATGTTGCACCGGTTTGTGGTGCGATAACACCGGTACCGGGTGGCGTTGGCCCAATGACCATTGCCTGCTTATTAAAAAACACCCTTATAGCCGCAAGCACTAATGGTTAATTTTCTATAAAATAAGCGGCTTACAAGTGAAAGCTAATAAATTTTTTTTAGCTTTCTTTACTCTTAGAAATCTTCCTAGCAGTGGCTCAGGTAATTGTTGTTCAGATATTTTTTCAAAGCCATTTTGCAGATAAAAGTGATTTAGCGTTTCATCAGCAAAACAGAAAATTTCTTGGTGTTGATGTTGAGTGAAAGCAGAGGTTAATAGCTGTGAGGCTAACGTTTGTTGTCGAAAGGCCCGTTCAATAACCAATGCATGTAAAAACGATTGTTGGCTATTTTCTGACAGCGTTGAAATTATAACCGCGCCAATAATCTCTGATGAGCACTTAAGCAAGTAAGCGTTGTCTAAACCCATTAGGCCTGCGCTGTAACTTTGCTGTTTATAAAAACGCATCAGTGATTTTTTATCACTTTTAGTTGCGAGAGAAAAAGTCGTTTTCATTATCTGTCTTTTGATGATTGGCTGCTCATTATAAAACAAAAAACCAAGCAGGTTGCTTGGTTTTTAAACTTCAGTGTTCGTTATATCCTAAGCGCTTTTTCACCACGGGCAATACCGACACAGCCAGAACGCACCGATTCAATTATCTCTGTTTCATTGGCGAGTGTCGTGATAAAAGCATTAAGCTTTTCAGCATCGCCGGTTAATTGAATGGTATAAACTTGCTTACCAATATCGATAATTGAACCCCTGAAAATATCGGTAATACGCTTAACTTCAGTGCGTGATTTATCATTCATCGCCAAAACTTTGATCAGCAGTAGTTCACGTTCAACATGGCTACGCTCGGTTAAGTCGGTAATTTTGATGACATCAATGAGTTTATTAACTTGTTTGACGATCTGCTCTAGTACTCTATCGTCGCCTCGTGTTGCTATAGTAATACGCGACAAACTCGGATCTTCAGTGGGAGCTACTGTCAAACTTTCAATATTAAAGGCTCGTTGAGAAAATAAGCCAACAATACGTGATAAAGAGCCCGGTTCGTTTTCTAATAAAACAGCTAAAATTCTGCGCATTATGCTTTTACTCCTTTTTTTATCCACATATCATCAATTGCGCCCAATCTTATCTGCATTGGGTAAACATGTTCGTTTTCGTCAACTAATACATCTACAAAAACTAAACGATTTTTAATCGCAAAGGCTTCGGTTAGCTTATCTTCTAATTCATCTAAATGGTTTATCTGCATACCTACATGACCATATGATTCAGCAAGTTTTACAAAGTCAGGAAGCGACTCCATATAGGAAGATGAATGACGACCGCCATAAACCATATCCTGCCATTGGCGAACCATGCCTAATGAGCGGTTGTTTAATGAAATAATAACCACAGGTAAGTTGTACTGTAGGCAAGTAGAAAGCTCTTGAATATTCATTTGAATAGAGCCATCACCCGTTATGCAAATAACATGACTTTCAGGGAAGGCTAATTTAACCCCCATAGCAGCAGGTAAGCCAAAGCCCATTGTGCCTAGACCACCAGAGTTTATCCATTGACGAGGTTTAGCAAACGGGTAGTATTGTGCGGCAAACATCTGATGTTGACCGACATCAGAGCAAACATATGCTTCACCTTGGGTAATTTTATACATAGCTTCGATAACACGCTGAGGTTTTATTTGGTCTCCTTCTTGGACATAAGCTACGCGGTTAATGTCGCGCCAGTTATTAACTTCTTGCCACCACTGCATTCTTTCTTCTTTATTAGGCTCAAAGTCTGTTGCCGCTAATTCATCTAATAACTGTTGTAACACGACCTCAAGTTGGCCAACAACCGGGATATGAGCATTTATGGTTTTCGAAATAGAAGTCGGATCAATATCAACATGAATTATCTTGGCATCGGGACAAAATTTCTTAACATTATTTGTGACACGATCATCAAAGCGAGCACCAAGTGCAAGAATGACATCAGCATTTGCCATCGTTTTGTTGGCTTCAACTGAACCATGCATGCCTAACATACCAATATAGTTTTTATGAGTGCCTGAAATGCCACCTAAACCCATTAAGGTATTAGTAATTGGGGCATCTAACTTTTCAACAAGTTTTGTTAACAAGCCTGATGCATTGGCGATAATGACACCACCCCCCGAATAAACAACCAGCTTTTTAGCCGTAGTCATTGCTTTAACGGCTTTTCTTATTTGTTTAGGGTGACCCTTAATGCTTGGATTGTATGAACGCATCTTAACATCAGTTTCAATATGAAATTCGCCCATGCTGGTTGGCATTAATAAGTCTTTGGGCAGCTCAATAACCACAGGTCCCGGTCTTCCCGTGCTGGCAATATAAAAAGCTTTAGCAATAATATTAGGGATATCTTCAACCACCCGGCAGTTAAAACTGTGCTTAACGATGGGACGAGAGCAGCCGACAATATCAGTTTCTTGGAAGGCATCATCGCCAATAAGTGTGGTCGGTACTTGTCCTGAAAGTACCACCATAGGAATTGAATCCATGTAAGCGGTAGCAATACCCGTTATACAGTTTGTTGCCCCAGGACCAGATGTGGCAAGTACGACACCTACCTCGCCGGTGGCCCGAGCAAACCCATCGGCCATATGGGTTGCCGCTTGTTCATGACGTACTAAGATATGCTCAACGTCTGTTTGCTGAAATAAGGCATCGTAAATATCTAAAACAGTACCACCGGGGTAGCCGAAAATGTACTTCACGTCGAGTGCCGCTAATGCTTTTACTACCATCTGTGCACCAGTGAATTGCTTCTTTGTCATGAGCTTGCCTTCTATAAAGTATGGTTAAACTAAGTTTCAACAATAAAAAAACCCTCGGTCTTGTGCAGAGCGAGGGTTTATTGTATTTGTTATTTAATAACTTTTCTTACACACAACACCAACTCCGCAATGGTTTAATGACCACGACGACAGAGAGGAGTGTAATGAGTAAAAATGTAACATTCATTGTAAATTGAATCCGAAGAAAAGTTATTTATGCCCCTATTTTTAAGATGTTTTCCTCTATCTGTCAATAAATAATTACGATTTAAATGAATATACTCATAACATTTTAATTCTATCTTAATGATTTAGGTATAAGTCCATGCTAGCGACGTTGCTTTTTTATCATTAATTAGGGTGTTTGGCTTGCAACGATTTAATTTTATGAGTATCTGAATAAGCTAAATAAAGATCGAAACAAATGGGGCAGTAAGTTTTTATTTATTAATAAAGTACCAGAGACACTCTAAATAAAGTTGGAACCTGACTTCAACTGGCATAAGTGAACCTTAATAATCATTCGAAACACATCCTGAAATGACGGTGTTAACGTCTTCTGCGTGTGCATTGTTTGCGTTAGCAACTGGTTATTTTTTAGGCCTACTGATAGTAAATTGCTGACATTAGTTTATGAGCTACTAATAGCAAATCAGAGCCTATTGCAGTCGATAGAGTTTTACATTTAGCCTACAATGCTTGGCACAAATTCTTTATCTGTAATAAATTGGTTTCTTCCGTTATTTTTAGCTGTATAAAGGTGCTCGTCAGCTCGTTTAAGTGCTGATTTAAACAACTCATTTTGGTTAACTTTGGTGTAGCCGATACTGACAGTAACCTTTTTATTTTTCCCTAAAAATGAAAATTTTTGTAATTCTATAGAAGCTTGAAGACGCTTTGCTAACCTGTGCATACCAACTTTATCTGTACCGGGAACTATAACTGCAAACTCTTCTCCACCTATACGACCCAATGTATCCTGCTTACGTAGGCAATCATTCATTGCTTTTGAAATGACTTTCAACACTTCATCACCAGCATCATGGCCATAGTTGTCATTAATGGATTTAAAATTATCAAGGTCTAGCATCATTAAACCTAGCTCGTAAGACAAACGTCTAGCTCGACCCAGCTCTTCATCAGCTTGCTTAAAAAAAGCATTTCGATTGGCGATACCAGTTAAATGGTCGGTGAATGCTAGTTTTTCAAGTTCGCTTTTAGATTTTTCTAATTCTTCAGTTCGTTGAGCAACTATATTTTCTAGTGAACTTGCATGTTGATATATTTGTTTTCCCATTTCATTAACAGATATTTTTAAGTTATCTAATTCATTATTCTTTTTGCTCTTAGGATTGATTTTTAAGGGAGTGAATGGGGATGTTGGATCATAAAGAGCAAACCAATTAGATATTTCTTGTATGTGCCTAATTACTAACTGATGAATAAAAAGTAAGATAAACAACGATACAATAAAAGTTTTAATTCCTTGAGAAAAGACGATAAGAAAAAGTTTATCTACAACTTTATTTTCTGCAATTGACAAATTTGCAACTAATTCAAGTAAAATAGGATTTCCAAAATTATTATACCCATCGGAGATGATTAAACCAAAACCAAAGGTTTCACTATTTATCGGGTGCTCACCTGATTCCATTTTTATGGTATTTTCCACACCATCTATCTTTGTCTTGATTCTTGCTCTAGAAATACTTTCAAAATTTACGATGCTATCTAAGGTTTCTTGAAGAGCAGGATCATTAAAATCATATATTTGTAAATTTAATACATCTTTATATGAGTGAGCCACTTCTTCAATGTTAATATCAAGTATTCTTTTTTCATATTCATACTCGATAATTAATTGTATGGATATTGATATGACAGAACATATTCCACTAATTAATAAAATACGATACAGAAGGTCTTTGGATAATTTGCCTTTTAAAAAACTAGAGGTAATTGCCAATCTCCTAAAAAAATGAAAACTAATGGGTTTATAATTACATTATGTATTTAAAAAAGCTAGTACAAATTAGACTCAATAAAGTTATGTGTATTAACAATTATAATGTGTTTTTTATGCAAAAGTTACTATGCCACCCATGATAATGCTACACAATAATAATGCTCTGAAACGCTGCTATCCATTGGTCAACAACAAGGCATGTACTTCATCTTATAAGCCTTTGCATATCGATTTTCATAAGTTACTATGCCACCCATGATAATGCTACACAATAATAATGCTCTGAAACGCTGCTATCCATTGGTCAACAACAAGGCATGTACTTCATCTTATAAGCCTTTGCATATCGATTTTCATAGATGTTGATTAAATGAGTGAAATTATTATGCCAGCCATGATAATTCTACGCAGTAACAATGCTCTGAAAAACAGCTATCCATTGGTCAGCAACAATGCATTTACTTCATATTATAAGCCTTTGCATATCGATTTTTATAGATGTTGATTAAATGAGTGAATTTCAGGCAAGCTTTACTTCTCCCCCAAGGTAGCTGTATTTTTCTTACTGTTTTTGAATGTAGCTATGTTTACGCGCTATTCAAACAAGCTTGAGCATTTGCTTTACCGTGTGCGCGCTTTAACCCCACGTGCTCAGTAAATTCACACAAATGCTCTGCGGTGCCGACCGCGCCCGTGAATATACCTTCAAAGTTTGTGGTGAGTTTGAGCCAACTTTTATCGCTGATGTGAAGTCTTGACAGTATATTTGCGGTTTTGTTATCGATAGCGCCTCGTTTGTCTGCTCTTATTACGCGACCTGTTTCATCTACAAGGGTTAAATAGTCCTTCAAACTAAAGCGGA
>NZ_JACGVP010000017.1:0-93107 GCF_014077275.1 Colwellia sp. BRX8-7
CTTTGCGTTTTTTTTGCTGCTGAGTCAGCTGCCTTTTTCTCTAGTAATTTTTTCTTTCTTTGTCGCTCAAGTTCTTTAATACGTTTTTCTTCTTTAGCACGTTTTACCCTAGCGGAAGCCACTTGTTGTTCCAAGTCTTTTAACTGCTGGGCATCATCAAGTTTTTTTTGCTTAATTTTATTAACTTGTGCTTCAATTTTACTTTTATCAACAATAGTTGCCTGAATAGTCTGTACTTGCAAAACTTTGGGCGCCACTTTGGATTCGCTGTCAAAATCGCCCATCAATAATACCGCAGCTAATACGATATGTAATAAGAAACTCAACGTTAATGCGATAGCAAATTTTCGGCTCATTAATTATTTAGCTCCAGGGTCTGTCATTAAACCAACCGATGGCACACCTGCTTTTTGTTGTAATAACACCATTAGTTGTATCACAGCATCATAAGAAACAGCACCATCACCGTTAACAACGACTGGCGTGTCAGGTTCAACTTTTAAATGGGCAGCAACCAGTGTTGCAACTTGTTCAGCTGACATGGGTTCATTCTTACTGGTACCAACCGCTAAATAATAATTACCGTCGGCATCAACGGAAGCGACTAAAGGGGGTTTTGACTCTTTATCAAGCGCTTCAGCATCGGCCTTAGGAAGGTTAACTTTCACTCCTTGAGTGATCAATGGTGCGGTAACCATAAAAATAATCAATAACACCAACATAACATCAATGTAAGGAACAACATTGATTTCAGCAACTTTACGGCGTCTTACTCTTTTATACATAAGATATTACTCCGTTTATGCTGATGGTTCACTGGTACTTTGACGTTGTAAAATACTGGAAAATTCTTCCATAAAATTACCGTAGCCATTTTCTAATTTTTCAACATGGTGGCTAAAACGATTAAAAGCGATCACTGCTGGAATTGCAGCAAATAAGCCCATAGCCGTGGCAATTAATGCTTCAGCAATACCCGGAGCAACCATAGCAAGTGTTGCTTGCTCAACAGCGCCAAGTGCAATAAACGAATTCATAATCCCCCAAACAGTACCAAACAAACCTATGTACGGACTAATAGAGCCCACGGTCGCCATAAATGGCAAGTGTGTTTCAAGATGGTCAACTTCACGTGAAAGTGCAACGCGCATTGCTCGATGAGTTCCGTCAACAATCGCTTGTGGTGAATCCATATTGCTTTTTCGTAAACGGGCAAATTCTTTAAAGCCTGATACAAATAAACTTTCAATACCGGTGGCAGGACCTTTAGACGAAACGTCATTATAGAGTTTGCTTAGGTCTGCTCCGCTCCAAAACTTATCTTCAAAAATTTTCATTTGTGCCTGTGCGTCGTTAAGTGCTTTTCGACGTTGAAATATCATCGCCCAACATGCAATAGAAAAACCTAGTAGAATTAACATTACACTTTTAACTAACAAACTGGCTTGAAGGAATAAATCAAATATAGAAATTTCAGCTGACACGTTTTAACGCTCCTAATATTTTTTCGGGAATAGCACAGGGTTTGGCAAGTGCTAAGTTAACACAAGCAATTTGGACAACAACAGCACAAATAAGCTTATTTTGCTGATCACTAATTTTTTGAGTAAAAACTAGACTGGCGCGTTTCAATTCGCTAATCCATGAGGTAACAATAAGTAAATCATCTAAGCTGGCTGAAGCTACATTATCCATTTCCACTCTTCTGACCACTAAACCAATGTTTTGTTGTAAAAAAGATGATTGATTAGCGTTTAATTCTCTCAACCACTCAGTACGTGCACGTTCACAAAACTTTAAATAGTTTGCATGATAAACAATACCGCCGGCATCCGTATCTTCATAATATATCCTAACTGGATAAACGTGTTTAATATCTGGCATGAGTTGTATGATGTAAAACGCTCAGTGCATCGTTATTTGTATTTTTATTGTTAAAAATAAAATTCGAGACACTCAATTATAATTTCTTCTATATTAATGATAATAACTTCTGACGACAAGCGTTTAGTGGTAATCGAATGTAACATTTTGAAAAATAGTTTCTAGCGGAGAATTACCGGTTTGTACCACGCTGATTAAAGACATACCAAAAAAGTAGCATTAGTTTTTCTAATGCGAAATATCTAATTTTTTTATCTTGTATAAATAGAACACTTACTCTAAAATCCGCTTGTTGTTCGAGCTAGCGTAATAATTATTCAAGTTTATCTTCACTGATATAACGGGGTAGTTGATAGCCAGACAATTTGAATAGATTTTATCTCTTCTCTCTGACATGTTTATTGGAACCCTATTTCCTCTTATCAACTTAATTTATAAGTTGGCCCACATAATTTATGTGGGCTTTTTTTTACCTAAAATTTGATATAACGATCTGGATTGGTTATTAAACCGGCTTATCTAAACCAAAATGCTGGTAAGCGCGTTCAGTTGCTATACGCCCACGCGGTGTTCTTTGCAGGAAACCTTGCTGAATAAGATAAGGTTCAATAACATCTTCAATTGTTTCGCGCTCTTCGCCAATGGCTGCTGCGACATTATCAAGGCCAACAGGACCGCCCATAAATTTATCAATAATCGCTTGCAATAATTTCCGGTCCATTAAATCAAAACCTTGATCATCAACCTCTAACATATTTAGTGCTTTAGCGGCCGTTGCTTGGCTAACAATGCCTTGCGTTTTCACATCGGCATAGTCACGGACTCGACGTAATAACCGATTAGCTATTCTTGGTGTGCCACGAGAGCGCTTGGCCACTTCAAATGCGCCTTCTTCATCAATAGGTAGCTTGAGAAAGTAGGCTGAACGTTTAACTATTTCAGTTAAATCTTTAGTGTTATAGAACTCAAGTCGTTGCACAATGCCAAAACGGTCTCTCAGTGGCGAGGTTAACGCGCCGGCACGGGTTGTTGCACCAATCAAGGTAAATGCCGGTAAGTCTAATTTTATTGAACGAGCAGCGGGCCCTTCTCCAATCATGATATCTAGCTGATAATCTTCCATTGCGGGATAAAGGATTTCTTCAACCACAGGACTTAGACGATGAATTTCGTCAATAAAGAGCACATCATTTTCTTCGAGGTTAGTCAGTAAAGCCGCTAAATCTCCGGCTTTTTCTAAGACAGGACCAGAAGTTGTGCGGATATTCACGCCCATCTCATTAGCAACAATATTGGCAAGTGTGGTTTTACCTAAACCAGGAGGACCAAATATCAATAAATGATCGAGTGGTTCATCGCGCTTCTTTGCCGCCGCGATAAAAATTTCCATTTGAATTTTGACATGATCTTGTCCAGTATAATCGGCTAGTAGTTTAGGACGAATAGCACGATCAATGGTTTCTTCTTCTGGCTGGGCAGTAGGTTCAATAAGACGATCAGCTTCTATCATTATTTTCTCTTGTGTCTTTGCTTATTTAAATACGGCTAAGTGAGTATTGTCAGGCCGATGTTACTATTAGCAGCCTGTTATTTACGTGTTAGCTATATCTACATTTTATCAATGCAGTAGATATTAAAGCATTGACTTTAATGCGTCACGAATAAGATCTTCACTCGTTGATTCTGCTTTAAATACGTTTCGTATCGACTTTTCAGCTTGTTGCTGACTGTAGCCTAAAGAAACTAATGCGTTAATCGCATCACCTTTTGCATTAGTCACAAAAGTATTTTCATGATGAAGCTCAATCGGAAGTGTTCCCGATGCTAATGGTGATGCCGTATGAGTGACTTGCCAATCTTTTAAACGGTCGCGCATTTCAATGAGTAAACGTTCAGCTGTTTTTTTCCCAACGCCTGGTATTTTTACAATGCTGGTCAAGTCGTCATGAGCCACACAGCTAACAAATTGGTCTGCAGACATGCTTGAAAGTATGGCAAGGCCTAATTTAGGGCCAACACCATTAACTTTAATAACCAGTCTAAATAATCTACGTTCGATTTTATTAGCAAAGCCATATAATAATTGCGCATCTTCACGAACCACAAAGTGCGTATAAATAATCGCTTGTTCGTTTAATTCAGGTAAGGCATAAATACTGGTCATTGGCATAGTAACTTCGTAGCCAATCCCCCCACACTCAATTAAGACTTCTGGTGCTAATTTTTCTAATAATGTTCCACGTAAACGACCAATCACAGCTAAAACCTTCTCTACATTAACTTTTGGCAACCATACCACTATATATTTATACAGTAAAGTCGCTTGCGTGGTTTATCGTAATCGTCCGCGGACGATTTTACTAACCTGCCCAGACATTTTTGCAAGAGTATCATGGCTATGAGCATGACAAAGCGCAATTGCGAGTGCATCGGCAGCATCCGCTTGCGGCATAGCAGGTAGTTTTAAAATAGATTTTACCATGTGTTGTACTTGGCTTTTATCGGCGGCGCCCGTTCCAACAACCGATTGTTTTATCTGTCTGGCTGAGTATTCTGCAACCGGTAAGCCTTTATTGGTTGCCGCAACAATAGCGGCTCCTCGCGCTTGCCCCAACTTCAACGCGCCACCAGGATTAACGCCCATGAAAACTTGTTCTATAGCAAAAAGTTCGGGAGAAAATTGCAGGATCAACTCAGAAACACCAGCAAAAATAGTTTGTAGACGCAGGCTAAAGTCATCTTCCTCTTTATTGCCCGCATATGCTTTTATACAGCCACTGCCCAAATATGAGATTTTGCGACCTTCTTTTTTTATAACACCGTAACCGGTAATACGTGAGCCAGGATCGATACCTAGGATTATGGTCAAATTGAGTTCTCTTATTTAATAATATTTTTAACGAAAGCAGGAATGGCTTAAAAGAGTATCGAGATTATGCGTTGAAGTCAGTTAAATGGCAATGTCGTCGTTCCTTTTGACAATGAACGTTATGCAGATAAGCTAGATACTCAAATGAATTCAGCATGACGACAGGAGCCCTAGTAAACCCTCTGCTCGTGCATCCGTGCTTCGCTCTACCTTCTGCATACATACGGTCGTGACCATTCGTCGTTCCTTGCAATCCATGGCGCCACAACATTGCCTAGAGGGATCAGGGCCTATGATTTACCTAGAACAAAAATGACGTGTAGAAAGCACTAATGCAGTCAATGCATGGCTGTCTGACAGCTGTCATGACTGTACATTCTGTACATAAAAAAAGCAGCTAATTAGCTGCTTTTTATCAAACGCTGATTATTTATAAACTATTCAGCTAAAGGTTCTTCTTTCTTTTCAGCTTTAGGTAAACAAGCGATGCCCAGTTCAACAAGCTGTGATGGATTTGCTTTACCCGGTGCATTGGTTAATGGACAAGCCGCTGTGGTTGTTTTTGGAAAAGCCATAACATCACGAATTGATGATGCGCCAGTCATTAACATTACTAGGCGGTCTAAACCAAACGCTAAGCCAGCGTGTGGTGGAGCACCATACTGAAGTGCTTCAAGTAAAAAGCCAAATTTTTCTTGCGCTTCTTCGTCACTAATACCCAAAATTCTAAAAACTGCAGCTTGCATATCTTGGTTATGAATACGTACCGAACCGCCGCCTAATTCACAGCCATTTAACACCATATCGTAAGCATCAGAAAGCGCGCCAACAGGGTTAGCTTCTAATGCTTCAGCCGTTAAATTAATAGGTGCGGTAAACGGGTGATGAATTGCATGCATGCCGCCATCAGCTTCTTCAAACATTGGGAAGTCAACAACCCACAATGGTTTCCAATCACCTTGTAATAATTCTAAATCTTCGCCTAGTTTAAGACGCAATGCACCAAGTGATTCAGTAACAACATTGTACTTGTCAGCGCCAAAGAAAATAATATCGCCTGTTTTAGCGTTAGTACGTGTTAATAACGCTTTTACCGCTTCTTCATTTAAGAACTTCAAGACCGGCGATTGTATGCCATCAATACCAGTACTTAAGGCTGCATCAACATCATTAACTTTTAACCAAGGCATACCTTTAGCACCATAAATGCCAACATACTTAGTCAGTTCGTCAAGACCTTTGCGTGAAAATTTTGCAGCACCACCCGGAACACAAATTACCGATACACGGCCTTTTTCGTCGTTTGCAGGTCCAGAGAAAACTTTAAACTCTACATCTTTAACAATATCAGCAACATCCACTAATTCTAGTGGATTACGTAAATCAGGTTTATCTGAACCAAAACGTGTCATTGCCTCTAAATAAGTCATACGAGGGAATGTGCCTAAATCAACATTCATCAAATCTTTAAATAATTTAACGATCATCGTTTCAGCAACATTCATAACTTGCTCGCTGCTCATGAATGACGTTTCAATATCTATTTGAGTAAATTCAGGCTGACGGTCAGCGCGTAAATCTTCGTCACGAAAACATTTAACAATTTGATAGTAACGTTCCATACCCGACATCATTAACAATTGTTTAAACAACTGAGGTGACTGCGGTAAAGCAAAGAACTGACCTTTATGTGTGCGACTTGGTACTAAATAGTCACGTGCACCTTCAGGTGTTGCCGCAGTTAAAATAGGTGTTTCAATATCTAAAAAGCCCTGCCCTTCTAAGGAAGTTCGCACTGCCGATGTTACTTTTGCACGAAAGCGCATACGTTCTGTCATCTCGCTACGACGTAAATCTAAATAGCGATATTTTAAACGTTGTTCTTCTGAATTATTTTGGTTGGAATCAAGTGGTAATGGTGCAGACTTATTTAAAATAGTCAGCTCTAATCCTAAAATTTCAATAGCACCGGTTTTCATGTCTTTATTAATTTGACCTTCAGGTCGGGCACGCACCTTGCCTTTAATTTGAACACAAAATTCATTACGTAAAGTATTCGCTTTAGCAATAACTTCAGGTAGATCTGGATCATAAACGACTTGTACCATACCTTCACGATCACGTAGATCTAAAAAGATCACCGCACCTAAGTCTCGACGACGGTTAACCCAGCCGCATAAAGTAATTTCTTTGCCAATGTGAGATTCGTTCACATCACCACAATAAAGATCGCGCATGTCTGTTGTCCTGATAATACTAACTAGCTCATGCAAAGTATTAGCATGGCAATCGTTAGGATGGAAAATTGCCAACATTATAAAGGAATATGACGACAAAAAAAGCATTAAGGGGAATAGTGACCGTAAAATGATTAAAAAACATTTTACGGATGATAAAATAGTTTGGTTTTATTTATTTAGCTACGTATGTATCTGAGTTGAAGACATAATGATTTTTTCCATTTGCCTTAACCCTATACATTAACGTATCAGCAATTTTTAGCAGGTCATTATCTGTCACGCCATCATCGGGATACATAGCAATACCAATACTACAACCAATATTAACCCGTTCCACCGACAATTCAAAAGGCTGTTGCATCAGCTTTAATACTTTATCGGCAATATAAGCCGCTTCACTTTTTTGATGCAAGCCTGTTAGCAGTAGAACAAATTCATCACCACCAAAACGAACAACCGTATCTGACTGTCGAACACAACTTTTTAGTTTATTAGCCACTTTGACTAACAGTTCATCGCCAACATCATGGCCATGGGTGTCATTTATAGTTTTGAAACCATCAAGATCGAGAAATAAAACGGCCATTTGCAATTGTTGGCGCTGATGAAAGCTAATGGCAGTATTGATCCGGTCTTTTAGCAATACTCGGTTGGCTAATCCGGTTAATTCATCATGGGTCGCCATATGTTTCATTTTTTTTTCAAGCAATTTACGCGTTTTTATTTCACCATATAAGCGCCTATTCCACATTATTATCGCAATAATAATAATGAGGATAAATACGCCAATTTGTGCAGAAACTCGCATGACAACGTCTTTGTTAAATCCTGTTTCTATATTCACCCCAAACCAGTGGTCATAAATTTTCTGTTTTTCATTCTCAGAAATAGTCAATAAGGTTTTGTTTATGATTTGTTGTAATTCAAGCCAATCGGGTCTAATAGCAAAGTGACTGCTGTCCCTTTGTAATTCTTCCAACACTGACATATCTAAAACACTGAGACTTTCTCGTTTCATTAATTCAGAAGCAGACGCGATATTAGAAATAAAACCGTCAACTTTGCCTTGCTGAACGGCAAGTAGGCCAGCATTGTGAGTATCAACGAGTTTTAACGATATTAATGGGTGTTCTTTTCTAATAGCAGACGATAGATAGTAGCCTTTAATGATGGCTAATCTTTTACCATGAAAACTGTTAAGTGTCAGTTTAGAGCCCAATTGACGTTGGTGTAAAATCACCCAAGGCATACTCCAATAAGGTTGAGTAAATAGCACCTGCTTCTTACGCTCTTGTGTCACAGAAACACTGGCAAGCATATCAATTTTTTCCTCGACTAATCCTTGATATAAGTCACTCCAGCTATCAAAAAATGTAAATTCAAACGCTAAACCAGAGCGATCAGATATCAACTTAAGTACATCGGGGTTGATACCTGTTACTTGGCCTTTTGCATTAACAAATTCCATTGGCATCAAGTTATTAACCAGTCCAACATTTACTTTTTGATTTTTTTCTAGCCATAATTGTTCAGATTGAGACAAACTTACTTTTTCAGCAGAGCGAACAAAATAACCGTTATTTTTGTCGATAAGCCAATTTCTCTCAAGTCTAATAAGTTGCTCAATAGGGATATTGTTAAAGCCTTCGTTAATCAATTCAACCAATTTATCATTACCCTTTTTTACTAAGGAATAAACCGGTGTTGGGAAAGTAACATTTTTTAATTGATAAAATGAAGATTGTAAATTGCTTTCTATTAAACGGGCATTTAGGTATTCTTGAGCACTGACCATAGCATCAACATTGCCTAATTCAGCCTGATGAAGTAGTTCATTAGCTGTCTGGTAAACCTGAATTTTTAGATTAGGGTACCTCTTAGTTAAGGTATTTTCATAAGTAGTCCCCGCTAAAATACCTATTCTTTTACCTTGTAAGTCTTTCAATGAATAAACATTATCAATTCGGGTAGAAACAAACACGCCAGCATCAACACCATAAATTTGCGAAGCGATCTGTAATTTATTATTAAAATTTTCGGCTGAATAACCAATATGTATATCGACATCACCGCCTTGTAACATCGCTAATTCTTGTGATGGAGATTGAGCAATAAATTCAATTTCAATGCCACTTTCTTTCGCCCATAAACGCCATAAATCAATAAATAAACCTTGCGGTTGCCCCGTAGGAGATACCCCCATATAAGGCGGTGCTTGTGTTAGGAAGCTTAATAACAATGTTTTGCTACTTTTCTCTCGTCCTAACCATTTTTTTTCTATTAGCGATTTTTCGGCAAGCGTAATTTTATCAAAACCTTCAACGATAAAGTCTTTTAACAACGTATTTTCTATTGATGTGGCGGCTACATATTCACCTTGATAAAAACTAATTCTTTTGTAAGGTGGGTATTGTTTATTTAATTCAAAATACTCACTAAAAAGTTTAGAAGGTTTTTCAACGTCCGTATAAACCATTATTTCGTTAGCTAATGCCGCTTGATATAAGACATGCCGATTTTCGTATAAACGTAATTTAAGGTGTGGATATTTTTCTAAAATGATTGCGGCATGACTTGACCCGCGAACCAAACCAATAATGTAAGGTGACAATTGGCTAATTTCAGTTAAATTGGTGAAGTCTCTATGGGTATAAAAATAGAAATCGTGATAGAAAAATGACGGTGTAAGCGAGAATTCCTTACTGCGCTTTACTGTTTTAGTCATTCCGCCATGAATGTCAACTTCTCCTGATTGAACCTGTGATAATGTTGATAACCAGTCCGTGGTAATAAATTCAATTTCAACACCTTGTCGCTCTGCCCATAGCTTCCAAAGATCGGGCATTAATCCATCCGCCTGTCCTTTGTCATTGAGGAACATATAAGGATAGCTGGTTTTGTTTATCGCTATTGTGAGTGGCTTTGCTGAGATTTCAAAACGTTCATTGTTTGCTTGCACTGTTATAGCAAAACACATCACCAGTAAGATTAGACAACGAACAAAATAATTGAGTTGCAACAGCAATTCCTTAATGGTTAAAGTGGATGAAATAACAACGATTATAGACCTTATTCGTCATAAGTTGCAGGGTAAATTTTAGCTTTAACTACTAAAAAGTACGCAATACTACCCTATGACAATAAATTTGGGTTAAAATAACGCAAAATTGATATTTAAATACCAAGACAAGTTCAGCCTAATGAAACCATCAGAACCCGATTTAATTTTTTCAAAAAAACAAAGCCAAATTAAAGATTTTACTTTTGACGCACATGTTGTCGAAGTTTTTCCTGATATGATTTCCCGCTCTGTACCTGGTTATAATACCATTATTGATACCATTGGCCGCTTAAGTCAGCGTTTTGTCACTGACAATAGTCATGTGTATGACCTAGGATGCTCACTCGGCGCCGCAACGATAGCCATGCGTAAAGCGATCACCGCGAAAAACTGTAAAATTATAGGTGTTGATAATTCTTCTGCCATGGTTGAGCGCTGTAAAATGCATGTTAGTGCATTCAAAGGTGCTACACCGGTAGAAATTATTGAAGGGAATATTTTAGATATTGAGATTGAAAACGCTTCAATGGTAGTACTTAATTTCACCTTACAGTTTATTGAGCCAGAAATACGCTCGACATTAATAGATAAAATAGCCAAGGGCTTAAAGCCTGGTGGTTTATTATTATTATCAGAAAAAATATCAGCTGATGATAAGATATGTAATGAACTACTTGTCGATTTGCATCTCGACTTTAAACGCGCCAACGGTTATAGCGAACTAGAAATAGCCCAAAAACGTACCGCTATTGAAAAAGTTATGCGCATTGATAGCTTACCCGAACATATTGCACGCTTAGAAAATGCTGGTTTCAACCATCAAACGCCTTGGTTCCAATGTTTTAACTTTTTTTCACTCATCGCCATTAAGTAACTTTATTCATGTCATTCAATAAATTTTATCAAGAAATAGCTCAAAACCGCCTAAGCCATTGGTTAAACACTCTTCCTGCGCAACTTAGCCAATGGAAAAAAGAACAATTGCATGGCGAGTTTGCCCAATGGCAAAAAACCTTAACCGCTTTACCAAAGACGACACCATCAGTCGTTAATATCAGTGACGGAGTAACTGTCGGTAAAAAAGAAGATATTACTGAAGGTGAATATAAGCGTTTAGAAAATTTACTGAAAAAATTTAAACCCTGGCGTAAAGGCCCTTACCATATCCATGGTTTGCATATAGACACTGAATGGCGCTCCGATTTTAAATGGGATCGTTTAAAAGAGCATATTAGCCCACTCAACAATAAATACGTTTTAGATATTGGTTGTGGCAGTGGCTATCACTTATGGCGTATGCGCGGTGATGGAGCTAAATTTGTTGTTGGCATAGACCCAACACAGTTATTTTTTACACAATTTAATGCTATTCAGCACTTTGTTAATGACCCTAAAGTCAACTTATTGCCGTTAGGTGTAGAACAATTACCTGAGCTTAATGCCTTTGATACCGTATTTGCCATGGGTGTTTTATACCATCGCCGTTCTCCTATTGATTTTCTTTACCAATTAAAAGCACAGTTAGTAAAGGGTGGCGAGTTAGTGCTAGAAACTTTAGTGGTTGATGGTGATGAACATACTGTTTTAGTGCCTGGCGAACGTTATGCTAAAATGCGTAATGTCTGGTTTTTACCTAGTTGTGATGCGATGTGTGCATGGCTTTCGCGATGTGGATTTAAAAATATACGGGTGGTCAATACCGATATCACCGCACTTGATGAACAACGAAAAACTGACTGGATAGATACTGAGTCACTGGCTGATTTCCTTGACCCTGACGATAACAGTAAAACAATAGAAGGTTACCCCGCGCCCAAACGCGCTATTTTTATTGCTAATACTTAAGTTGTCGACATAAGTAGTCTGTTAATTATCTGCAGAGTATATTTAGGTAGTGACTTTTATTATTTAAGTATGTGATTATAATAGGTAAAAAATTTAACACAATTAAGATAAAAGGGTGTCTATGAACGAACTTTGGTCGCAGCGAAAACTAGCTAGTGTTGCAAAACGTCTAAATGATCACCGTAGCCCTTTTCAGCGTGATCGTGCGCGTATACTCCATTCTGCTGCTTTTCGTCGCTTACAGTCTAAAACCCAAGTGATGGGCAGTGGACAAAGTGATTTCTATCGAACACGTCTTACCCATTCATTAGAGGCAGCGCAAATTGGCTCAGGAATTAGTGCCCAATTAAGAAACAAGCATGCACAATTATCTGCTGAGCTTTTTCCTGATGATGAGAACTTAATTGAATCTATTTGTTTAGCCCACGACATTGGTCACCCTCCATTTGGGCACGGTGGTGAGGTTGCTCTTAATTATATGATGCGTAACCATGGCGGCTTTGAAGGCAATGGGCAAACTTTTCGCATTGTTTCACACTTAGAGCCCTTTAGTGAGTTTTATGGGATGAATTTATCTCGCCGAACATTATTAGGCTTAATAAAATACCCACAACTATTAACCGAGTTAACACAATTACCTTTACCTGTTGCTCCGCACAGTTTTAGACAATTAAAAGCGGCTGACTGGCATCCTGCCAAAGGCTTATATAGTGATGACACTGAAATGTTTGATTGGGTTTTATCGCCATTATCTGCTGATGATCGCGCTCTTTTTCAATCAATAAAAAAAACCAAAAACAAACATAACAAAACAATATTTAAATCACTCGATTGTTCAATTATGGAGCTCGCTGACGATATAGCTTACGGTATTCATGACCTAGAAGACGCAATAGTTACAGGTGTAGTCAGCCAGCAAGATTTTGAACAAGAAGTTATCACTAAACTTAAAGCAATCGATGAACCTTGGTTGCAAGATTATTGTCAACGTTTAACAACAAAGCTTTTTAATGAACAACACTACATTCAAAAAGAAGCGATTGGCGGCTTAGTCAATTATTTAATTACCGAAATATATTTAGCTGATTTAAATGAAAACTCGACAATAAGCTTTACTGAACCCTTATTACGTTACAACGCTAAGCTACCAGTTAATGCCGCGAAGGCACTACAGATATTCAAAGACTTTGTCTTCTCATTTGTTATTAAACAAACCAGTATTCAACAACTCGAATATCGTGGGCAACAAATAGTGATGGAGTTATTTGAAGCACTGGCCAGTGATCCCGCTCGATTATTGCCTAAACATACCAAGCAGCGTTGGCTTTATGCAAAAACGCATAACTTGAACGAACATCGAGTAATTGCTGATTATGTCTCAGGGATGACGGATGACTATGCTACTCATCTTTATCAGCGACTGTTCCTGCCCAGTGGTTCATTCCCACTAAGTGAGCGCTAACTCTAAGCAAAAAATGAAGCTAGATATTGACTCGGCTTTATTGTTTACTGTGCGCGCTAAAAATAAAACGGTCGATACTGATAAAAATTAGCGTAATAGATAAAGCTTAATTCAACCTTGCTGATAGAGTGAACAAACAGCACCTGCGGGATCTTTAATCACCACATGCTTATCTTTACCTACCTGCTTTATTTCAGTGAGTAATTCGCCGCCAAGCTTGATAACATTTGCAACGGCAGCGTGAATATCTTTAACTAAAAAATAAGGTAACCATGTCGCAGGTATACTAGCATTCACTCCTTTAGCAT
Source organism: Colwellia sp. BRX8-7 (assembly GCF_014077275.1). Lineage (NCBI taxonomy): Bacteria > Pseudomonadati > Pseudomonadota > Gammaproteobacteria > Alteromonadales > Colwelliaceae > Colwellia > Colwellia sp. BRX8-7. The sequence goes on from NZ_JACGVP010000017.1 coordinate 13,670, forward strand.
GACAAATACCATTGATCGCTTCACCGCTATCAGGACTCTTCATGACATAATCGTTATGATCCCCCATCGCCACGTTTTCAACTTGCCAACCAATAACGCGCTGGTAAAAATCTTTCACCTCAGTGGCATTGTCTACCGTTAAATCTAACCAAGCCATTTCACCTATTTTGTCACTCATTTTATTTCTCCACTGATTCAATTATTTTTGGGTTTCTTGGATAATACTTTTCAGGCAAGGTGCTGATATGTTCAAAATATCGGGTATCTTTATAGGGTAACTTCATAAAGCCTGATATTCCCTGACCTTGAATTGTTGGTAATAGCGTAATAATTTCAGCTAAACACTCGGCAAATTCTTGCTTTTTTTCATGGTTAAGTAACATTAAATAACTATGAATTTTTAAGTGAGTGGGCAAGACTTCAAAAATAATGCAGCCAGTATGATGAATTAGATTTAAACGTCCTAATACAGCCATTATTTCATCGGGTAGATAGAGGTATTCATCGGGGTCTTTACCGTCTTCAAAGTATGAATGCAAACGTGTAATATCATCTACCTCAGCAACATCACTGATCTCAAATGAAAACTCCTGTCCCAACTCAGCAATAAAGTCGTGCTCACTACTTTGTCGTTCGACATGCAAAGTATTTCTGGCATTAAATAAACAACTCTTAAACATACCAACGCGGTGAATACCTTGAGCGAGATGCACCATATTATTGACAGCACTTTGAAAAGAAGCATTAAGATTAGGGTCAAACAAGGTTAAATTAGAATCAATATAAACACCATCGGCCTGCCAACGTATCGCTAAACCACCAACCACAGGAAAATTACCTAGCCGGCCAACTGCGGCAATAAATGCTTTTTCGGTATCGCCCATGCCCATCAAAAAGTTTTTGTAATATTTTTCTAGTTGCGCATCATCAATCTCGTTTAACTCATCACTCTCGGTAGACTCTCTTAAAAAAGATTTTCTCGAACCGTAAACCACAGTATCAAAAATTTTGTCTGTTTTAGATTTTAACCAAACAGGAATAAGTAATTTAGCATCGAAAGCCGTATGCTTTTTGGCCATGACCATGCGTTTTAAATAAGGTAACTGTTTAAAAAAGTAATCACCGGCGCTATTACGTGTTTTTAGATCGTCGCTGAGCATAGCATCAATAATTTTCGCCAGTAACTTTGGTAAACCCAATGAAAGCGGAGAAATAACCTGATGGCCATATCGACACGATTGACCTGACGCAATCGCATAAATAGTTGCCGCTAACCCTTGCTCATCGAAGCGAGGCGAAGACATTGCGCCACTTATTTGGTCTTGACCAATAAAGTAAACATCACCTAAACGCGCATTAGTATTTTGCAAATCACTACTCATTAAATCCATGACACTATTCGCGGTATTTTGCCCAGCGGCATCTAGCTGCGCAACGACAGCAGAGCCCCAGTCGACTAAGTAAACCTTGCCTGTTTTTTCATTAAAAACAACATTCGAGGGTTTAATATCCCCATGAACATAGGGTTTCCCTTTGCTGTGTTTTTTAGGATTGCGTAAATAAAGCAAAATTTCAGCGAGTTGAATCGCGATATTAACGACAAGTTCAGGCGCTAACGGCCCAAGCTGTTGAGAATATTTCTCTAAATCGATGCCCGGCGCTCGTTCCATATGCACGATAGATTGGCGCTTAATTTTGTAATATTTAACAACTTTAGGGATGCGTCGATGCGATAACTCTCCTTGAATTTCAGCTTCTTCTGCTAGTCTGTCTTGTACGTGTTGCGGTAAGTTCATCCGTGAAAATTTGAAAACGAAGGCATTCCCTAAGTCATCATCACCATTAAACACAAACCCATAGGCGCCCTTTCCCAATAAGGCGATATTTTTATAGCCTAGTAAACTTAATTGTTGCTGACATAATTCAACCCAAACTTTTAATTTAGTAGCGTCTTTAGTGTTTAATAAGTAAACCGATTGCTCTTCGGCAATATAAAAATGTTGCAGTTTATTTTCGTGCACGTAATTTCCTAACAATGCTTGCTCTGCTAAAAAGTATATCTTTAAACTGACTTGATGTTAACTCAAAGCTCCCGCTTAAATTTAAGCGCTTGAAAGATAATTCTATTGAGGTAATATCTTTAAAAAATAATAAAACATAGATAAAAGGATTTATATGAATTTACTAAAAGCACTGATACTTTTGGTCATCGGTGCAGTACTCGGTTATGGCATTTCGTCGACCACAAAAAGTCATCAAAATAATTCGACTTTGCCTGCGGTAATATCTGTTGAAACACCATCAACCTTAAAAAAGACAGTAGACCTACAAGAGCAAGCGACACCCCTTGTACAAACTCAACCACAAGTCATCAATCACAAACCAGCACCCCTTGCTATTGCTGACAATGATGAAGTGTTGACTCAGCAATACCTTGACTTAAGAGTTGAGCATCAACAATTAAAAGACAAGTATCAAAAATCTAAACGTAAAGTATCATCGTTAAAATATCAATTAAGTGAATTTGATGGCAGTGTAGCAACCGACGAAGAAATGGAAAAACTCGCTCCTGAACCGTTCAATTTATTCCTGAGTGCCTTTAGAGGTAAAACGAGAAATGACATCTATGATTTTCATCAAAAAGAAGACGATTTAGATTGGGGTTATAACATGCAAAACAATATTTCAGATTTTGTACAAACCCATTATGATGGCATGAACGTTGATTTAATATCAGTTATTTGTAAACAGCCCTATTGCGAAATTCTAGTGACTGAAAAACAAGAAGATGCTTGGGACAATATTCTCAAAGGCTTATCGGTACAAACATGGTGGAAATTCTCATCATTTTCAACGTCAACAAAGTCTAATGAAGATAATGAACTCTCTATCTATGCTTTCTTCACTCAATAAAACGTCTCCTTGAGAACCGATACCACCATAAACAAAAAAACCTGCATGAGCAGGTTTTTTTTAATATCAAAAAGCGTCAAACTAAGACATATGCATCAACATATTGCTTGGCTCTTCTAAGAATGATTTCCACAAGTTACAAAAACGGGCAATTGAACCGCCATCGATAACACGATGATCACCAGACCAACTTACTTGCATAATGTAACGTGCTTCAACTTCACCTTTATCATTAAAGCGTGGTAATTTTTGTAATTTACCTAATGCAACAATCGCTGATTCAGGTTTATTGATTATCGGTGTAGCAACAGTGCCCCCAATCGCTCCAATGTTTGAAATGGTAATAGTTCCACCCTTCAAATCTTCTGCACCAACACGACCTGCACGGGCAGAGTCAGTTAAACGCATGATATCTTTAGCAACGTCAACAATAGATTTGTTCTGTACTTGCTTAACATTAGGGACGAGTAAGCCGACTTTAGAGTCAACTGCCATACCAATATTATGATCGTCAAAATAAGTAATTTCAGTACAATCATCATTAACTTGCGTATTTACAATCGGGAATTCTTTTAATGCTAAAGAAATCGATTTCATGAAAAACGGCATCATAGTTAATTTGATATCTTGTTTCGCATAAGCGTCTTTCATACCGCTGCGTAACGCCATTAGATTCGTCATGTCAATTTCTTCACAATAAGTAAAGTGAGGAATCGTTGACACTGAACGTACCATAGCCTTTGCCATCGCCGCTTTAATACCGCGAATAGGCTCAACACGTTTACCGCCACTTTGTGCAACAGCAACAACTGGCGCTACATTTTCAGTGCTTATAACTGGCGCTTTAGTGAAAGAAACGACGTCTTCTTTATAAACACGACCTTTCTTGCCACTGCCTGGTATTTCATGAATATTAACATTTAATTCGCGAGCTACACGGCGTACCGCAGGGCTAGCAACAGCTTTACTGTTAATAATCTTTTTCTCAACAGCTGCTGCAGTAGTTGTTAAAGCCACTTTTTCAACGGCAGAAACCGTTGGCGTTTCAAGAGTTTCTGCAGCGACAACTGCAGTCTGATGCCCATTAGCCACCAGTTTTTCTATTTCAAATAAAGGCGCATGTACTTTCGCAATTTCACCTTTAGCATAGTAAAGCTTAGTCACAGTACCGTTATGCATCGCTGGAATTTGTACTAGCGCTTTGTCTGTCATTACATCAGCAATGGGTTGATCTTCAACAATCACATCACCTTCTTTAACTAACCATTCAACGAGTTCACACTCAACAATACCTTCACCAATATCAGGTAAGATAAAGTCTTCACGTTCAAGTGTTGGCTCACCATGAGTCGAAGCCGCAACTGAATGCTCAGCAACTGGCGAACTTTGCGCAGCAACCACGGGGCTTGCTTGCACAGGCGAAGGTGCCTGCTCTTGATCAGTTGTCATTGAAAAAAGTGGCTGATGTACTTTGGCAATATCGCCCTGAGCGTAATAAAGCTTAGTAACCGTACCATTATGCATCGCCGGAATTTGTACCAGCGCTTTATCTGTCATCACATCAGCAATGGGCTGATCTTCAACAATAACGTCGCCTTCTTTAACTAGCCATTCAACTAGCTCACATTCAACGATACCTTCACCAATATCGGGTAGAATAAAATCAATACTCATGACAAAAACCTTAGTAATTTATGCTGTGTTTAATGGCTTCGTACACTTTTAAGTGGTCGGCAACATATTCTTTTTCTAGTGATAATGGGTAAGGTGTATCCATACCACAGATGCGTGCAATCGGTGACTCAAGGTGTAAGAAACACTCTTTTTGAATCGTTGCAGCAATTTCACTAGCAAAACCCGCCGTTAATGGCGCTTCTTGGCTAACAACTAAGCGTCCTGTTTTGGTAACAGAATTAACAACCGTTTCAATATCCCATGGTAAAATAGTACGTAAATCTATGATTTCACATGAAATACCATCAGCTGCAGCCATTTCAGCTGCTTTCTCTATTATTTCCATTTGTGCGCCCCACGCTAATAACGTGATATCACTACCTGGCGTAACAATTTCAGCTTTGCCAAGGGGTAATTGATAGTCTTCTAAAGGCACTTCGCCCACAGAGGCACGATACAAACGCTTAGGTTCAAAAAAGATAACCGGGTTTTTATCGCGAATAGACGCTAACAATAAACCTTTTGCTTGGTAAGGGTTACGAGGTACAACAACTTTTAAGCCCGGTGTATGAGCAAAATAAGCTTCTGGTGATTGGCTATGATATAAGCCTCCCGCGATACCGCCACCGTATGGTGTACGTATCGTTAAATTACCCACATCAAATTCATTACCACTGCGGTAGCGAAACTTTGCGGATTCATTAACAATTTGATCGAAAGCAGGGAAAATATAATCAGCAAATTGAATTTCAGCGATAGGCACACTGCCTTGAGCTGCTAAACCATTAGCAAAACCAATAACACCTTGTTCAACTAGAGGTGTGTTAAAACAACGTAATTTACCAAATTTTTCTTGTAAGCCACTGGTTGCGCGAAAAACACCACCAAAATGGCCAACATCTTCACCAAAACACACGGCGCGTTCATTTTCTGTCATTGCAATTTCAAGTGCGTTATTAATTGCATGTAATAAATTCATTTGTGCCATTATTTAATTCTCCCCGCGGTGAATGGGTAGGCTTCTGGATACTTTTTAATATGTACTTTCAGCTCGGCAAGTTGTGCTTTTAATAACGTTGGTGGTTCATCATAAACATCAGTGATTAAATCTTCAACGGGTGGCTTATCAATTTTTTCAGCAACTTTTACTGCCGCTAAGACTTCTTCACGTAATTTATCAAACAAGGTTGTTTCTTGTGCTTCATCCCACCACTTATTCGCTAACATCCAATTTTTCATACGAAGAATAGGATCATGTGCTTGCCATTTAGCCTCTTCTTCACGCGTACGATATCCAGAAGGATCATCTGAGGTAGAATGTGCACCTAAACGATAAGACATGGCTTCAATAAGTACTGGCTTGTTTTCTGCTAAAGCATAAGTACGAGCATCTTGTGTCGCTTTTAAAACCGCAAGTATATCGTTGCCGTCGATTCGAATCGTTTTAATTCCGTAACCCACACCACGAGAAGCAATACCATTACCTGCGTATTGCTCATCTGCAGGTGTTGAAATTGCGTAGCCGTTATTACGACAGAAAAAGATAACAGGAGCACGATGTACTGCTGCCATATTTAATCCCGCATGGAAGTCACCTTCTGACGCAGCGCCTTCACCGAAATAACAAATTGTTACCGCGTCAAGCCCTTGTATCTTCTGGCCATATGCATAACCGGTCGCTTGTGGTATTTGAGTAGCTAATGGCGATGAAATCGTCATGTAGTTTAATTCACGGCTGCCGTAATGAATGGGCATTTGACGACCTTTGCCTAAATCCTTTTCATTACTGAACATTTGATTCATGAAGTTTTCGAGTGAGAAACCACGATACATTAATGCACCTTGCTCTCGGTATTGCGCCATGATCATATCTTGAGGTTTTAAACCGGCAGCACCACCGACACTTGCGGCTTCTTCACCCAGTGCTGTCATGTAAAAGCTTAAACGACCTTGACGTTGCGATGCGACCATTCTCTCATCGAGTACACGGTGAAACGCTAACGTTTTATAAATTTTTGTTGCTGATTCTTGATCAATTTCAGGAAGCTCAGCACCTTCATATACGGTGCCGTCTTGTTGTAATACTTTGAGGATGGGAATTTCAACTGAATGACCATCAATAAAAGCGGGTTGATGTACCACCGGACTTTCTTTATATACGTCAGTGTTCATAGCCTTCTCTTCTCTTCTTGTCTTATGGAATATGTTCATTGCAGGATTTGCTATACCCATTATTCTTAATGTAAGTGTACTTAGTTTTAGTACTTTTTGGGTTTTGCGCAATGAGCTGCTGTAAATAATCGAACGTACTTTACCTTTACGTAAACTGAAACACAAGTTGTGTGAGCTAAGTAAAATTTTGGGCATACGGCAATATCATCAATATGCCCATAAAAGTTTACATAAGCATGACCATTATTCGATAGATGTGGGAATAACGGTTAATAATGCTCGCTGCCCAATAGCAACATTAGCATTAGGGAAGATAATTGCTTCCCCGACTTTATCTGTTTTGATCTCGTTACCATCATCTATTGCGAGTACGGTACCTTTTGGAAAGTCAGTAAAGTTTTCAACGTTATCAGAAAAATTTAAAGCAAAGTTTTCACCCTGACGATTAATGGTTTGGTAGATCTCATAAATACTAAAGTCATTTTCATCATAGTCTTTTAGCAACAAGTCTTGTCCTGAAATCAAACGCGTTAGTGTTTCTTTAACTTGAACGAATTTAGCCATGTCATTTTCACCAAAGGGCATCACTTTGCCTAATTCCACAGTAAAAGCGTCAGCATTAAATTCATTTGATGAAAAGTAACTAAAGGTCGTGGTTGGTGAATGCGAAAGTAAAATAGTACTTACCCCACACGCATGCATAAATTGAAGTTGAGATTTTTTCCAAGCTTTACCATGTCGAAAAGGATAAACCGCAAATTTATCGTTTTTTGAGCCTCTAATGGCGGTATGTAAATCGTAATGACAACGCTCTCTCTCTTTATTACTGGATAAGCTTTGACCTTGCTGGAAAAAATCTCGCACGGTATTTTCAAGTAATAAAGCACGGTGGCGTTCTTTATTAATTAAACCCGCCCCCTGTCCCTGATCAGCAGAATGGCCACCAGAGAATAAACGATTCATATTTTCTTCAATAAAACGTTCAGAAATGTTAATAGAAGCTGGGTTGCCAAAAATAAACAGTACACGCTCGGTACAAGCAAGCTCTCCTAAAATAAGCTTTTTAATGAGCTCAGCACAAATTTCAATTGGAGCGGTTTCATTACCGTGCACGGCACTAGAGAGCACAATGTCTTTACTAGATGTTTGCAGTTCAACGGGTTCAAAAGTAATAAGACCGGTATCAAGTACGGTAACGTTTGTTTCGCTATTACTTTCTTGATGTTTAATTTGAAAGGAAAAACGTCCTGCTATTGACCACTCATTTGCACGAGTTAAGGCGAGAAAGTCACCCGTAGATTGTAACGCTTGCTGTTGTTCTTGTAAGACTACTTGTAATTTATTCAAACCACATTCACTAAGGCAATAAAAATTACTTATATTGTACAAAAAAATAGAGATTATTGCTTGGTTTGATCACAATAAAAGTTAAAGCGACGATAAAGAAAAGTGATGAGAAGTAGCGACGTTTGGCAGTGCTAGCATATAATATGGGTTAATGATTTAGGTCACTAACCCATATTATTATGTTATTTCAATTTATAGCAGGGTAAAAATTCTGATACCTTTATCTTAACTATCGACCTATAAACCGGCTTTAGTAAAAGCAGCACTTACCAGTACTTGGGCTTCGGTAATAATAAGGGCTAAGTGTTTTTGATCGATAAAACTCTCGGCATAAATTTTATAAATATCTTCGGTCCCTGAAGGACGAGCAGCAAACCAACCATTGTCAGTTGTAACTTTCACACCACCAATAGCGGCATTGTTGCCAGGTGCGTGTGATAAAACTTGGTTAATTTTTTCACCAGCGAGCATCGTAGTCGTAATGTCGTTAGCGCTTAATGAAGTTAGCACTTGTTTTTGTTCAAAACTTGCAACGGCTTCAACACGTCCATAACAAGGCTCACCTAATTTTTCAGCAAGCTCTTGGTATAGTTGATAGGGGTCTTTACCGGTAACAGCAAGAATTTCTGCTGCCAATAACGCCATAATAAAACCGTCTTTATCTGTTGTCCAGCAACTACCATCACGAGATAAAAAAGCAGCACCCGCACTCTCTTCACCACCAAATGCATATGAAGCATCACTGAGACCATCGACAAACCATTTAAAGCCCACCGGCACTTCTGATAAAGGACGGTCAATATAGTTAGCAACACGGTCTATAAGTGAACTAGACACTAGCGTTTTCCCAATTTTACTGGTTTTAGGCCAGTCACGATGAGTCATCAAATAATATATAGCAACGGCTAAGTAATGATTAGGGTTCATTAACCCGCCCGTGCGAGTGACGATACCGTGGCGATCAAAATCGGGATCATTGCCAACAGCAATATCAAACTTGTCTTTTAAAGCAATGAGTCCGGCCATGGCATAAGGAGATGAGCAATCCATGCGAATTTTGCCATCTTTATCAAGTGGCATAAAAGCAAAACTGGCATCAACAACAGGATTGACAACTTCAAGATTTAACTGATATTTCTTTGCGATAACGGGCCAGTAATGAATCCCTGAACCACCAAGTGGGTCAACACCAATTTTAACACCGGCTTTCGCAATAGCTTTCATGTCAACCACTTGTTCAAGTTCGTTAACATAAAAAGTAATAAAGTCTTGTTTTGATAATAAAGCGGACGAACAAGCTTGCTGGTAGCTAACTTGTTTGACATTGATGAGCTTTTCGGCAATTAAGTCATTGGCTCGTTGTTCAATTTTTTTAGTCACACCACCTTCAGCTGGCCCGCCATGAGCTGGATTATATTTAATGCCGCCATCTGTTGGTGGATTGTGAGAAGGGGTAATAATTAAACCATCGGCTTGCTTATCTTTATTTATCGATAATTTATTGTGAGCAATAATGAGCCTAGAAATAACCGGGGTTGGTGTAAAACCATCATCGTCTTGAATAACGACCGGGATGTTATTAGCAATTAACACCGACAGCGCATTAGCAAAAGCGGGCTCTGAAAGGGCATGGGTATCTTTACCTAAAAACAATGGCCCTTTCAATCCTTGTTCAATGCGATGTTCGGCAACTGCCTGGCAAATAGCCAGAATATGTTGCTCATTAAAGCTGGTTTTACTGGCATTACCGCGATGACCTGAGGTACCAAAAGTTACCCTTTGCGCGGTAATAGCAACGTCTGGCCTTAATAAAAAATAATCACTGACTAATTTACCAATATTGATACGGTCTTGTGGTCTAACTGGTTTTCCTGCGTGTGCATGAATAGTCATGATATTCCCTTTATTTTTTATTTAAATATTATCGTCGACAACTTTATACGGCTTATAAAAGATCTCTAATATTTTCGGCATCTTCGTTAGTGTAACCTAACATTAGCGATGCTTTCGTTAACATCATTTTTTTACGGGTAGTGTTCGAGTTTGTCATTACCCAAAATGGACTATCAGGTATTTGTAATGGTTTAGTACTGCTACCACTGGCGGAAAGCTCATCTTTGCTTTTGGCAAAATATAGACGGTCTCGCCCGCGGATCTCAGAGACAACAGCAAAACTTTCACTGTGCACGCGATATAAAGCGGCAAGAATAAGTAAAAATCGACCAACTGCACCACGTTGCATGGCTAACTCTTCTTTATTGATATAATTGAGTACATTATCAATACTAGGTGGTTCTGCCATTACTTCTTCAACTATCACGGCTTCCATTTCGATATTTTCTTCAACGCCAGGCACTAAGTTGTCAGTGGTGACTTCAACATCTTGAACACTTTCGACAAGATCATCAAGCGCATCTTCAGCTAACGTTAAACTCAGTAAGCGACGCAAGATTGACGAAGCACTTTCGCCAATAAATTGGGTATTCGACACTATGTGTTGATAAAGTTCTTCATCTATTTCAATGTTTTTCATTAATTACCCTAGAATTTTATTATTCGCGCAGGATTATACTTAGCTTAAGGAAAACTTTCCAGCGCCAATATCTCGATAAAGCCTCAAAATAATTGCATGGTGCAATAAAAGCTAAGACAATAAAGGTTAAAGCAAGTATATACATTCGATGAGCTATCAATGACTAAGAATTTACATTACCAACAACAAGGCTCCGGCGCCGATATTATTTTAATACATGGCTTATTCGGTAGTTTAGAAAATCTCAATATGGTGGCAAAAGGTTTAAAAGATAATTACCGAGTAACTAATATCGATGTGAGAAATCACGGTTTATCTTTTCACAAAAACTCAATGAGCTATCAAGAATTAGCCCAAGACGTTGTCGATCTAATGGCAATAATTAATATTGAACGTGCCCATATCCTTGGACATTCGATGGGCGGTAAAATAGCCATGCAGCTTGCACTAGACCATAGTGAAAAAGTGGATAAGCTTATTGTTGCTGATATCGCGCCTGTTGCCTATCCACCTCACCACAATCTAATTATTGAAGGTTTACAAAGTATTAAGCTTGAAGACATTAATAATAGAAAAGATGCAGACAAGCAATTGTCTGCATTCGTTGATGACATAGGCGTTAGGCAGTTTTTATTGCGTAATTTAGTGGCCAAAGATGGAAAATTCAATTTCAAATGCAATTTAGATAATATTCAGCAATGTTATCGACAAATAATGGCGGCAAATGAAGGTAAACAAGATTTTAAAGGTGAAACCCTTTTTATCAAAGGTGGTAACTCTGATTATATAACCGCAGCGCATCGTGATATTATCCAAGCATTATTTCCAAATAGTCGAGCCAAAATCATACAAGGCACAGGGCATTGGTTACATGCAGAGAAAACGACAGTATTTAACAAAATTGTTAATGACTATTTAAGCCTTTAATATCGACTTATAAACGCTTTAAAACGAATGAATCAAATAACCTTTTTAGGTTTGCTACAATTAATTGATTGAAAAAATAGCGTCAAATTGCCTTGTCATTTGTGGTAAAAATTATGTGTTTAAGCGTTAGATTATGCTATAGTGCGCCTGAAATTTTTAGGGTGAATTATGTTAGCTGAAAACTTAGAACTTATTGAAACTATTGGTTTGAATTTATTTTTTGCTTTTATCTTTATTTTCATTGGCTTATCAGTCCATGATGTAATGACAAAAAATGATGTTCCCAAAATGGGCCGTATGGTCGTTTATTTGGTTCTATTTTTAGGTTGTGCTGGCTTTATTGCCAAAGGCATTATTCAACTGGTTTGGGAAAGCCAAGGGGTTGGGTAAGAGTTAACAATGGCAAAAGAAGCAAGTGATTTAACCACTATTGATTTGTTTAGTGATGAAAAGCGTCCCGGGCGCCCAAAAACAAATCCTCATTCGCGTAGCGTGCAAGTAAAAATAAACAAGCGCAATCAAGTTAAACGCGATAAAAACAATGGCTTAAAACGAGTTGAGTTTAAAATACATCAAGACTTGTTTGAGCAACTCGACGACTTAGCTAAAGTTAAAGGTGTTAGTCGCGGAGAACTTATTGAGTCGATATTGAAAAATTCAATGACGACACCAGCATTAAATATTAGTAAATAAGGGTTTTATACCATGGCAATTGTAGGTTTATTTTTCGGTAGTGATACAGGCAATACTGAAGCTGTCAGCAAAACTATTCAAAAAAAGTTAGGCAAAAAATTAGTTGAAGTAAAAGACATCGCAAAAAGTACAAAAGAAGAAATAGCTGAATTTGATTTAATCATTTTAGGTATTCCAACTTGGTATTATGGCGAAAATCAATGTGATTGGGACGACTTCTTACCTGAGCTTGAAGAAGTAGACTTTACCGATAAGTTAGTCGCTATTTTTGGTTTAGGTGATCAAGAGGATTATTCTGAATACTTCTGTGACGCAATGGAACCTTTAAAAGATATTGCCGAGTCGAGAGGCGCAATTATTGTTGGTAACTGGTCAACTGAAGGTTATGAATTTGAAGCATCTAAAGCCTTAGTTGATGAAAAAACGTTTATTGGTTTATGTATTGATGAAGACCGTCAGCCAGAATTAACTGAAGCGAGAATTGACAAGTGGGTTACTCAAATATTTGAAGAAATGTGTTTAGCAGAACTTGCAGACTAATTTATTTCTTATAAGCCACTAATAATAAGCCTGTATCGACAGGCTTTTTTTTGTCTTACTTTTACCTAATTAGGTCAATAAAGTCGGTTTATTCTTCTGACGTATATATAAACGCCTATTTAGTTTAGCCACTAGCTCACCATCAATATTTTTGACATAAACATTGACCGTGGGTTGATATTTTTCACCATGACGGGTTTTTTCAATAATCTCATTAATAAAATCATCACTGACGTAAAAATCAGCTGTTACTTCGCCTTTCCCTGGTCTGATAAAGTCAATGTCAGCTGATTTATCCCAGACATAATATTGATTATCTAAACGCGCTAAAATCATTAACACATAAAAAGGGTCGGTCATCGAGAATAGTGAACCTCCAAAATGTGTGCCTAAAGCATTTTTATTCCATGCTCGCATTTTTAAACGCACCTTGGCTTGTCTAAAATCACTAGATAGCTCTGTAACTTTGATACCCGTAAATAAAAATGGCGGCCAAATATTTAGCAGTAATTTTAATAACCACGCTTTTCTTAACATCTAAATCTCCTTTGATCCTATAATCACTCGCTCATACAACTCATCGTACCAGTAAAGCTATTGGTGTTTATACAAATTTCGAAAATCAAAGCCAATGAATTTACTATTCATTTCAACTAAGGCTTCCCTCAAGCAGAAGAACCCCCTATAATTTTGTTTAAATTACCGAATTAGAGAATTAAAGTTAATGGCAGACCAAAATGAAGAGCTAAAAAGAGCTGGATTAAAAATCACCCTGCCGCGAATCAAAATTCTCACTATTTTGCAAAATCCGAATAATCAGCATATTAGTGCGGAAGATGTTTACAAAATATTATTAGTGCAGAATGAAGAGATTGGCTTGGCTACCGTTTACCGTGTACTTAATCAATTTGACGATGCGGGCATTGTTAGTCGTCATCATTTTGAAGGCGGTAAATCAGTTTTCGAATTAAGTCATAAAAAGCATCACGACCATCTTGTTTGCTTAAAATGTGGCAAAGTAGTTGAGTTTGAAGATAACGTCATTGAACAACGCCAAGAAGATATTGCTAAATCACATAAAATAAAGCTAACAAACCATAGTTTATATTTATATGGTGAGTGTGAAGATGAAGAAGCTTGTGATTCATACCGAACATCTAATAGCTAAGTTGTAGTATGAATTTCGCTTAATAAAACCTGCTTTTAGCAGGTTTTTTCTTTACTGAACAACAATATAATTTCGACAAGTATTAAGATAAATTAGGTGTGTAAATAATCTTTTTCTAGACAAAGAAAAAGCGACATAAAAGTCGCTTTTTTCGTTGCTAATTATAATGCTGCAAATCCATTTGCTAATTTTTAAATTTCCTAAATCATACGGAAATTATTTTTGGGTAATATCACTTTACTCAAACTTTATTACTATCCTTAATTAACATCCATTTCAGTACTAACTGTTCATTTAATTCCTTTAAATGACTCCGTATAAGCAGAGGTATTATCTCTGTGTTAAGTATCCCTTCTCAGCTAGTTTCATCCATAAATTTTCATTCATTATAAGCGTAGTAAATTAAGTTAACTTCAGCACTTGTTGTTGCATCCATTCATGTAAATCCATTTACCTTCCATTCCGTTGGAAATGTTAGTGTCCTTGCGGGTAAATCCTTTATCAACTGAATATTAACTTATACCACTTTCCATTTCGTACTTCCTATACGTGTTCAACAAATAGTATTTATCCCTTAAACTTATTTGTAGTGTTATCCATAACTTGTGTCGTCCTGACAAGATAAATATTAGCATTCATGTGTTTTGTCGCTAGCAAGGTAAACGAAATAAAATTAACGTTATTTTGTCTTTTTATCGAACAATTAAAATTTATTACTATTAAACATATAGTTACAAAGTGTTTCTTTTTACACTTACAAATTATTGTATGATCACTGACGTCATTGTGCGAAATGGCTTACACCAGAGGTGTGACTTTGTCGGAAGGTATCAAGATGATAAGTGATGGAATATGAAAATATCACTGAAAGTTAAAAGAAAATTGGTTACTCTTGCCAAAGTTTTCAGATCAAACAATATTTTTAGGAGTTTATGTGCTTTTGTTGAAGTCACTATTTTGTTTAACCGGTTCAGATAATCGTCGTCGATTCATCGCTATTCATATAAGTTGTTACTTGTTGTTTACCCTTACTAGCGCCATTTTTTCTTTTAACAACTTATTATCTTTTATGGCATTGTCTATTTTTGCAGGTATTTTTACTCTTTCAACAAAACGTCGTCTAAATGATGCCAACCTCAAGATAAGCTGGTTGCTGCCACCTACAGCCAGCTTTTTACTTGCTGGGTTAATTATCGTCATCAGTGATAACACCATAAGCTACTGGTTACTTTTACTCCCTTTAGCTATTTCTACATTCTTAATGACCTACAAAAGCCAAAAAATTAATCATATTCTTGGTTACGCTGGTGATGTCGATTTAACGGGCTATATAAAAAAAGGAAGTTCTCAACCTCAAAAACGTATAGAACCGACATTTAATCAGCACGAAGTAAAAGATTCATTGGCAAGCTCCTATCAAGATACCCCTGATACGTTGGCTCAACATGATAACAAAGCTAAAGACTCGCCTGTTTCCCCTGCTAATGATATTGGTGAAGCGATCAGGCTGAAGCTACTTAACAATAAACAGAAGGTATTAGTGTTAACAGTACTAATATTAATCATCATAATGGCAATAATTCTGCCATCGAGTATTACCTCAGTTGATGATGACGTTATAGCAGCAAACACTAATGAAACAACAGCCATAGAGCAATCAAAATTATCCCTGAGGCACGAAGTTACACTGCCTGATAACTTTTCTTTATTGGCATCATCTTTTGATGGTATTACTATAAAATGGCAGGGTGACAAATCTATTAGTGGTTTTTTATGGCAACAAATGACCGCACAAGGTGATAAAAGCTGTCAGGTTATCTCTTATGATAGTGGTGAAGTGATTAGAACATTGGACGTTAATCAAGAAAATAATGGTGACTATTTAGCGCGGTTTTCACCACTAGATACTAAAGTGATAATCAAGAATATTGCCATTAGAAGCAGCTTTACTTTATGTGGTTATACCTTTTCTCTTAAGGGTAGCCAAGCCATTTTAGGTAAGCACCCATATTATTCAACATTCCTTGAGAATTAAATTACTATATTTTAAGCAAAAAAATACGGCTCTAAGAGCCGTATTTCCTGAACTAGCTTATATGCATCCTGCATATTATATGTGTCCCGCTTCATCCATAAAGAACTGTCCGTAGTGTTTCCTAATAATCCTTTGCTTTCCATTCATCTTCCGTGATTGCAACTCGTCCTGAGTCACATCAATAGTGATATTTCATCCTTGGGCTTATTCCGTCAGCCGTTATTCCTTTAACCTAAATCCATTTAGTTCATTCGATGACTCCTGTCATCTGGCTTGTTCCTCTAGCCGTTATTCCTTTAACCTAAATCCGTTTAATTCCTTCGATGACTCCTGTCATCGGGCCTATTCCTTCAAGCGTCCTTTTAAGAGTACTCTACTCTATCGGTCTTCCTGACCTGCATCTTCCTGATGTGGTTAATATTACGTTAATTAAGATTTATTCGTACCCATAATAATATTTTATATTTAACGATATAAAAATGTAACAAGCATGTAAATATACAAAAACCAACATAATCAACAACTAAAGTATATAACACGTCTTTTTTTTTACATCTACTTACTCAATATCTTACATTTACGTAAGATATGTCTTACAAATATTTAATCAAAAATGCAATAGTCTGCAATAAATTGCGTGGTTCGTCACAAATAATGAGAAATGACTCACACGATGAGGAAATTTAACATTTAAGTTACACCGGAGAAAATTTTGTAACTCGTCAACGATCCAATAAGGTCAACAAAGATACGAAAGAAGACGTTAGCCTTCGCTTATCTAGCGATATTTGAACCGATACAAATCAGCCCTGCGTTAGATAATAGAATTGTTCTAAATTTCATCAGGAATTTATAAAGTCAAAAATTCTAATTTGATTAGAAAATACCAAAGCGGACATTCGATTAATATGATTTTAGGTATTAAATTCTGAGGCGTTTTGGGGCACATAGTGCCATAGAGTTTATGATCGCATTAACATCTTGAGGAGTATGACCGGATAATTCAGCCAAGTATTGCCTTTTCCAGCGAGAAATAGCTGAGGCACAAGCACCTGAGATATCTTGTGTTTTTTTGTTGGTATAGTTTTCTTCTACCATTAATTTGGCATATTCTAGCTTTTGATTAGGACTGTAACTAATTTTTTTCTGGTCATTTGAATACCTTTAAGATTTAACTTATTTTAAGCTATAAACCCTTCCAGTTTACTTAAACCATTACAACTCATGTCATGCCCTTTCTTAAGTAACTTTAGTCGCCTGACTTGGATGAGTTACATCCATAAAGTAAATAGGCTCGTCGCCTACATTTTCTTTAAGTGCTTCATACGCTTTAATAAATTTAGCTTGTTTATCTTCGTCAAATTTAGGTGGAACACCTTTGGGTTGTTTATAGCTAAAGTCGTATTGATGCAGCTATTTATTCAAACCGGAAATGCTAAAACATACATTAAAGGTCTCTTCAATATAGTGAGCTATTTGGTAGGCATAACGATAGGTATGCTCATGTAAATGTTCATACAAGGCTTTAGATTGAACGACTGACAAATATCCTTGAGACCCACCATTTTCAGGTTTCAATTTATCTTTTTCAATATAGTCATTGATATGACGAATAATCGTTGTTTCGTGATAGCGCAATGCTTGCGCTATCATTTGTGTTGGCCAACCTTCAGAGCACAGCAATACTGCTTTAATTCTGTCGCGAACTCGTCCACCACGTGTACTATCGTGTAGGATATCCAATTCGTCTTTTTGCTCTGGGGTAAGATTAATCTATTTCATGCAACTATGATGATCTCATTATAATTAAAATCAAGCTATTGTTTGAAATCGTTGCATCTTCATTGATCTCGGGTTGAACTTTATTATGAATGGCTGTTTATGAATATAAAGCACTATCAACAAAAGCTTGAGTTAACTGCTGATACAGTTCAATGATAGTAGGTCGCTCGATAATATGTTCAAAAAGTGCAGTATGCACCTGCGCTTGTACCCGCTCCGTTTTATCAGATAGTTGATAACAGAGGTTAACCGGTTTTATAATCTCATCTAATAACACGTCAATAAGAATAAAGGCTTGTGCTAACACTATCTTGCCACCGCCTTTTTTTAATATCACCCGCTGCGCTGTACCCACTATTTTTTTACCGTTAATATTAATATTGTAATCACCATCACAGTAAGAGAACTTTGTCGCATGTACTTTGCTAACCAAGTTAAATTGATGAAAAAAGCCATGTAACACTGTACATAGATTTTCGTAGGCTTGGGGAATTGAATACGGTGTATCTTTTGACCAAAGATAAAGGTGAGATAAATTTATAATACCTGGACATTGTGGCACTGGAGCACCACCGGTTTTACGTGAATGTAACAGCCATTCATTGGCTAGCAAACCCGCATTGAGTGCATCTGATTCTGGCCATTTCTTACCTGCAGGTAATACCAAGGTAGCTTCTTTAGCTTGCCAAAGCATTAAACACTGCTTGAGCTCACCAGTTTGGATTTGAGCAATAAGCGCTGTTTCTTTTTCAAAGACCTTAGCGACAGAGGTTTGTTGGTAATGCAGGAGTTTATTGCGGCTCATATTTACTTCTTATACGGGTATCATGTTTAGTGTCAGTATTTTATCGCTAGATCATAATAATTTACCAAGGAAGTTAGTAAGTGTATAGGTAAAATATCAATACTTAGGGTGGAAGTCTTGGGTTGGAGCAGAAGCGACATTAGCGGGTGTTGAGCTTTGCTCTATGCTCAAACAAGGATAGATGATTGACTCAGAAGATAAGACGGTATGGGACCAATTCTATTCGCTTGCAGCCTAGTTGTCTCTGAGAAAAGCGTTATATTCAATTAAGGCGAAGGAATTTAAGTTTGCGACAGAATCCATTATCGCAATAAATGATTTAAGAGACCCACAATTGCTTATTGAGTCACGAACGGCATTAGACGAGCTTTCTCAGATATTATCGCTAGGATCAGTTTATCGTTTTCAGCAATCCATAATGGCTGATAATAATTAGATTTACAGGAAAATAAGAAGCTAAATATTGGCATAAGGTCGTTTTTAACACTATTTGTATTTATGTAATATCTGCTTAGGAATATGACAATAATCATTGGGAAAGCGAGTTAATCTTTCTTGGTGTTCTTCATCGCTTTTCACATAATTGAGCAGCGGCAAGACTTCAACCACCATCTTATCTGCATTGTCGTGGCGGGCAATATACTCAATAGCCGTGTTTAGGTGACCACTGTGTTGACTGTATATGCCGGTGCGGTATTTTTTGCCAATATCTTCGCCTTGCTTATTGACGCTGTAAGGGTCAATAATTTCAAAAAAGTAACCTATTAGTTCATCAAGATTAACAGCACTTGGGTAAAAGGTTACTTTCACACACTCTGCATAGCCATCATAACTACTGTCGGTGGAATCGGTTAAGCCATTAGCTCGACCTGCTTCTGTGGTAAAAATTCCAGGTAAGTGCTTCATAAATTCTTGTACACCCCAAAGGCAACCGCCGGCGAAATAAATAATTTCTTGCGTCCTGTTAGCCTGCTTATTATGTTGTTGTGTTTTTATCAATTGTTAGCCTTTCGTAAGAGATGAATTAAGTTTTATGCGTTATGTTATTGATTACTGTAATAGCGAGTAAACTGTTATTACTTTGTTTTTGAGTAATATGTTTTTACTACTCTATTTGTTATATACATGCTTGTTATATATCCAGTTGTAAACCGTTATCAGTTGGGCATAGTTACCATGTGGAATATTTTACCCGCTAAGATATAATACTGATTCACGTAACGATTACTACCTTTCAAATAAACCTCAACGTTATCTTACGATATTTTCGTTTGGTTGTTCCAATATGTTTAATCGCATTGTTAGCACAAAGATGAGTAATGGCTCTTTCTGCTACTGGGTTGTATATTTGGGTGATTTGGGGAATACATAAAATCGTTTTTATTTAAAGATCACACAGTGTAAATAGAGAAGATTAGCATGATTAGAGTTGTACCAATTGCTTTGCCCGTTTTATTATTTAGCCTATCAACTTTTTCATCGGCAGCCGACGATACTCATAATGTAAGCAACGATGTAAATAAAAAATCAAGTGATAATATTGAGCGAATTACGATTGAGGCTTCAACCACGGCTAATACTAAACCTGTAGGCACCTTTGGTTCGCCAGTTTCAAATCTAGAATATGATCCGCGCGTTGACCTACAGTCGCGCAATATGGCAGAAGCTCAAGCCGATGTATCCATTCGTGGTGGTATTTTTGAAAATACTGGCTTTAGAGTGGGCAGCGCGACCTTACTTGATCCGCAAACCGGACATTACTTTGCCGAAATTCCTATTGCTCAGGAAATGTTATCTAATGCTAATATACTTACCGGTGCAGACAATGCTCTACTCGGTGTTAACAGCTCGGTAGGCACGGTTTCTCGCGACTGGACACCCATAAAAACCGGAGGTAGTGCTTCAATTGGCGCAGGTAACAATAACTTTAATCTACAACGCGTACACAGTGGCGTTAGTATGGCATTGGCTGATTATTCCGATTGGACTATCGGTGCTGAAGCTGAATATTCTCGCTCTGAAAGTGACGGTACAATAGAGAATGGCGACCACGACTTTCAACGTGCTTCTGGTCGTATTCAGTTAGTTGGGTCATCATCACAGACTGATCTATTTTTTGGCTCTCAAGAAAAGTTCTTTGGCTGGCCAAATATGTACACGCCATTTAATGTTAATGAAACTGAAGACATTAAAACACGATTATTAATGCTTAATCATCAACAACAGTATGCACAAGACAGCAGCTTTGAAATTTCCACTTATTTTCGTCGTAACAATGACCATTATGTTTTTTCGCGTGAAAACCCTGATGTATTTCAAGCCTTTCATGAAACTGAGGTTAAGTCGATAGCAGTTTCTGGTCGCCATGCACAAACAGCATCATTTGCCCTGAATTACTCAAGCCAGTTTATAGCAGACAGCATTGAATCAACTACGCTTGAAAATAACTTTACCTCTCGCCATTATTACAAACTCAGTGTTTTGCCTGAATATCGAATGGATCTACAAGAGGATCAACAGTTAACTTTTCGTCTTGGTGCTGCTTTTGACGACACTAACCGCGACGATTCACAAGTGTCACTAATTGGTGATATAACGTGGAATATCATCAATGCTGATGACAGCTCAAAAACACTTTATTTCTCTTATGCAGAAGCGAGTCAAGTGGCAGGTTATACCGCTATAGGGGGGAGTAATACTGGTGGATTATTTAGAAGTAACTATGATCTTGAGCGAGAAACTACTAAAAACATTGAATTAGGTTTGGCATTAGATCGAGAAACTTGGCGTCTTGATGCGGCTGTTTTTTATCGACAAGATGATGATTTAACTGATTGGACCTATAGCTTGAGTTCAACCTCTGCTCGTTCTGCAAATCCAGTCGATATCGATACGCTAGGTTTAGAGTTACTGGCGGTAAAGCGTTTTGAGCATGCAGAAATTATCACTAGCTATACCTTCTTTGATAAATCTGAAAATTATGGTACTGCGGATATCGATGCTAGCTTTTATGCCTTGAACTACCCAGATCACCGGGTAACCTTAGGTCTTATTTGGCACCCAACCGACATCGTTGAAGTCCGTGTTGATAATGAGTGGCGCAAACAAGAAGAAAATATCCTTAGAAACGGTGACGACGATGCTTTATTTACCCACCTTACGGTAAAGATTTCTCCTGCGCAGTTTGACGGTTTAGATATTGTGCTTGCAGCAGATAATCTTTGGGATGAATCTTTTGAAGAAGTACCAGGTACGCCTGGACGCGGAGAGCAATACACGCTTAGTGCTACTTACCACTGGTAACATGGTTAAATGTACTTGCATCAGCCCCAGCTTATTGGCTGGGGTCAAATTATTACTCAGTAGCATTTTAACAATAGTTAACCATTACAAAGAGTTGTTGAATAAAACAACCTTAATTATTAGAGACCTTTAATGATTTATCTCGTGATACCTACGCTGATTTGGGCTTTTTCTTTTGGTCTTATAGGCAACGCGCTCAAAGGTCTTGACCCACTTCAAATAGCAGATACCCGACTATTATTTGCGCTGATTGCTTTTCTGCCCTTTATAAAAATAGCTAACACCAACCGGCAGGAAAAATGGCAACTGATACTGCTTGGCGCACTGCAATACGGTGTTATGTATACCTGTTATCTTTCCGCTTTTCGTTATATACCATCACATTTAGTCGCGCTATTTAGCGTGTTTACGCCACTTTATATCGTTATTATCAACGATCTTCGACAGCGCTGTTTTACACCTTGGTATTTAGTGGCGACACTACTGTCCGTTTTTGGTGCCGCGGTTATAAAAATAGACAATATAGACTCAAGCGAAATTTGGTTAGGGTTTTGCTTGATGCAAATAGCCAATATGGCTTTTGCTTTTGGCCAAGTTTATTATCGTGATTGGAAACAAGACAGACCGCATATCAGTGATAGCTCTGTATTTGGTTTTTTATACCTAGGTGCGGCGATTTTTACTAGCATAGCGACACTGTTAATTTCTTCGCAGCCTCCTATTCCTTTAGACGCAACACCAACGCAGTGGTTGGTTTTAGTTTATATGGGCTTTATTGCTTCCGGGCTTGGTTTCTTCTTTTGGAATAAAGGCGCAACTCAAACCAGTGTCGGGGTATTAGCCACGTTTAACAATGCGGTTGTGCCACTGGCTATGTTTGCCTCCTTGTTTATTTTTGGTGAAGCCAAGGGCGGCTCACCAGAAGAACTTGTCAGGCTTGCCATCGGATCACTATTGATTGTAACAGCGCTATTTATTGCACAACGAAAAGAAATACCTTGATTATAATTCGCTTAGTTTTCAGTTGTTTTAGGCGGCTTCATTATCGGTTGTAGCTTATTAGCAATTGTTGCTTGGGGGGGTAATTGAAATATTCAATTAGATTACCTATTGCGCAAAGCTATATCAGTCCTACAAGAGGCTACGATAGTTACCATATCACTGTTACCCATTTATATTGAGATCAGTTGGGTTGGGTTTGTATTGGTTCAACGTGGCAAGGGTTATTGGTACAAGTAGCGGTTGTAGGTTTTTAATGGCTTACTATTATCAAATTATCAAAATAAATTAAAACATCGTACTAGCACTTTTAAAGAGTAATGTGCGGTTATATTGTGCAATATAGCGCATTCATTCACTGCTTTGTTTGTTATATAGTTATCACTATAAAATAAGAACTTGAAATTTTAGGGCTATAGCGTAAATTACTCAGTATAAAATACCAATTTGGTATTCATCCTAAGAGATCAGCCTAATAGAACAGCAGCATGGGTAAAAAATATCTCAAGTTAAGAAATAGTAGGTAGTTAAAGTGGAACAAGATTTTAAATCAATTATTGAGAAAATAGGTGAAGATTCAAGCCGTGAGGGTTTAGTTGATACGCCAAAACGCGCAGCCAAAGCATTGAAATTTCTAACGCAGGGTTATGAACAAGATTTAGACACCGTTATCAATGGTGCCTTATTCAGTTCAGATTTTGATTCAATGGTAGTGGTTAACAACATTGAATTATATTCGTTATGTGAACACCACATGTTACCTTTTACTGGCCTGTGCCATATAGGTTATATCCCCAACGGCAAAGTATTAGGCTTATCTAAACTGGCCCGTATTGTTGATATGTTCGCCCGTCGTTTGCAAATTCAAGAGAATTTAACTCAAGAAATTGCTCATGCAATTATGGATGTTACGGGGGCAAAAGGTGTTGGCGTTGTTATGTCAGCATCACATTTATGTATGCGTATGCGCGGAGTTGAGAAGCAAAACTCTGAAATGAAAACCTCATGTATGCTCGGCTCATTTTTGAAATGCAAAGATACTCGCGCTGAATTTTTACAGTTGATTAGAAATTAATGGACAGTACCGCGTGGGTATTAGTAACGGGTGGAGCAAAACGCATCGGCGCGTTCATCAATCAAGAATTTGCCAAAAGCGGCAAGAATATTGTGCTGCATTACAATCAATCTGAAAAAGCCGCATTAGCTTTAAAAGTTCAGTTAGAAACATTTAATATCAGGGTTGTCTTATGGCAAGCAAATTTAGATGAGCCTGCAACCCTTGAACAACGCTTTGAAGTACTACTCACGCAGGTTCCTCATATTGAATTGTTGATAAATAATGCCTCAGTGTTTGAACAAGCCTCATTGCTTGAATCAACGTTGGGGCAAATTCAAAGTAACCTTAATATTCACCTTACCAGTCCATGGTTACTCATTCAGGCACTAGTAAAACAGAATAAACCATGCCAAATTATTAATATTTCAGATGCAAATTTGTCACATCGTTACACCAGTAAATCGGCTTATTTCATCTCAAAGAAAGCCCAAGAAATATTAACAGAATTGGCGGCTATAGAATGTGCACCCAATGTGCGCGTTAATGCGGTAGCTCCGGGATTTGTCTTAGAGGCTATAGGAGCCGATAATACTGAGATTACATCGAAAATAACTAGCCAAATAGATAGTAAAGACATCAATATTTTACAACGTAAAATACCGTTAGCTGACTTATATTCAGCCATTGAATTTTTATCAAAAAATCATTCGATTACGGGACAAACATTACAAATAGACGGAGGGAGTCACTTAAAATGTCCACCATATATGTTGAAAAACTAGAGGTTTATACCATTCTTGGCATCACAGAAGAAGAGCGCAAGAACAAACAAAAACTCGTTATCGATTATTGGATTGACACGGACATATCTAAGGCGATGTTATCTGATAAAATAGAAGATTGCGTTAACTATCGAACGATTAATAAAGAAATCTTAGCGGTAGTACTAGACTCCAGTTATAACACCATAGAACGATTGTTGGGCATACTACTAGACTTGATCCTCTCGTTTGACGGCGTATTATATGCGAAGTTAAAAGTGGCAAAACCAGAAGCCTTACGTTATGCAAAAAGTGTCTCAATCACTGCGGAACGTTTTGCTTAATGCCGTTTTACATTGTTGGTGTTGGCTCAAACATTGATGCTGAAACATATATTCAGCAAGCCTTTGAGCAACTTGAAAAAATTGACAGACAGGTAAAAATTGCAACATTACTACGCACCAAACCAGTAGGTTTTACCGAACAGGCAGACTTTATCAATACTGCCTTTTCATTTACTTGTACCCTTAATGCCACAGACTTGAAAGCCTATCTAAAAAAGATAGAAACACAATTGGGGCGAGTACGAACCAACAACAAAAATGGCCCGCGCACCATTGATTTAGATATAGTCAAAATAGACGGCAATATAGTTGATGACGGTTACTACAAATACGGCTTTGTTAAAAAATCAGTGGACGAGCTGGTATTAAAGCAGACAATAAAAAGATAAATAATCTCAGTAAAATATCAATAAATTGTGTTTTTCATCATTAGCTAAGGGTATTGGCGAAGGAAAGTGTATGAACTTAACTCGGATTTAACGGTGGGAACAAGCCTTTCCATTGTAAGCGTCTTGGCAATGTCGTCTAGCTCTGTTTAAAGTTCCAAGCGAGTAAGTGCTCTAGGCTCACAGGTTTTTTAGAGAATTCATCCAGAGATGTTTGTAAATAGTTATCGACCAACAAGCCATTGGCTTTCGCTGTTTATACCGAAAGAAAAACTATGCCGAACACATGCTATTCAATTTCATAAATGTGCTGGTATTACGTAAGCACCTTATAAACCGCATTATTCCCCCCACCAATAACATTCACTTATGATCACTTTAATTATTTAAGGAGATCATCATGCGACGAACACCACAGCAGTGGCTTACACTTTTTAAAATCCAAAATGAAATCCATTTATCAGTAAAACAATTTTGCCTTGAACAAGGTATATCAACTTTAAACTTTTACAAAAATAAAGCAGCATCATCTGCAACCTCAATAGCTCCAACTGTGATGATATCACCATTTTCTCAAGTTCACCTGGCTATGCCTGAGCTGAAAAAAACCAACCCCCTACGTGATATTAAGAACTGGGATCATATTGAAGAAGTTTATCTCAATCCTGAAAAGGGACAATCAGAGATAAAAGAAAGTAAGGTGGCATAAATTTAAACTTAGGCGACAACTAGCTTGAAAAACACCGACCTCCGTTGTAGCTTCAAAGAAGACATTATAGGTTGGATTACAAAGCAAACCCATGCCACATGGATACATAAATAATTATAAATTTACAGCTAACATTGCTGTTATATGTATTCCTGAAGCTGACTTAAATATTCATAGCCAAGATTTAAATTTGTAAAGGAAACTTCCCGTTATAATTACTATTTCAATCCAAGAAATCTAAATTGATTTTGAACAATTGAATTAGCTCTCTGGTTTGTTTTTATCTATTTGGTAGCTTAAATTTTTGTACCTGCTTTATAAGATGAGGAGAAATTCTGTGTATTGGTCACGTTTTATCCGCAGCCCTAGTTCAACAGCTGTTCCTGCCATTCTCCATACGATTGAAGTATTACGATCCTGACAAATTGTATGGTTTCCTTGTCCTTTCATTCTTAAAATAGCTTGGGAGCCATCAATCCCCATACCAGTTAACAAAATACCAATGACCATCCCCACTAGCTTTCCTAACAGAGTCAAATAACACTTTAACGGACGGTCTAAAACCATTGACGGGGCTGACCTCCTAATATGACAGATGTAGCCATTTGCTGGGATTTGTACAACGACCATATGACCGTTATCTGGCGCAACATATAGAATCCCTCGTACTAAAGGTTAAGCATTCCTAGGAACTTGGACTTGAGCTGAAACTAATCCATCAAGCTTTCCTGCAAACTGCTTCGCAAGGTTTTTTCCTATATGCTGTGTCATTACTATAGGCTGAAAATATCAGCCGCCGATATACGACATTTCCACTTTTTTGTTGCTTGCCGTTTCTTCTGTGCGAAGTTGTGAATAGCGATCCTCACGCTGGTTCCAAATCAGCCCTATGGCATTGGTAATTTGCGTATCGCTCTTACCTGAACGCATAAGTGCGCGTAGATCATGGCCCGACTGCGCGAATAGGCAAGTATACAATTTTCCATCAGTTGAAAGTCGGGTGCGTGTGCAGGTAGAACAGAAGGCTTGCGTTACACTGGATATAACCCCAATTTCGCCGCTACCATCCGCATAATGCCAACGTTGGGCAACTTCACCATTGTAGTTGGACTGTGCTTCGACAAGCGGCATATCAGTGTTGATCATACGTACAATCTCAGCTGAAGAAATAACATCCTTCATGCGCCAACCATTAGATGAACCCACATCCATGAATTCGATAAAGCGGACAATATGTCCACTGCCTTTGAAATGTCGCGCCATGGCAACGACATCTTGATCATTGACCCCCTTCTTAACCACCATGTTAATTTTAATGGCGCTAAAACCAGCGCCGTGTGCCGCATCGATCCCCTTTAATACATCAGCCACAGGGAAGTTGACGTCATTCATAGCCCGGAATGTCACCTCATCAAGAGAGTCGAGAGAAACGGTAATCCGCTTCAAGCCAGCGGCCTTAAGCGCTTTTACTTTCTTGGGTAATAACGTGGCGTTGGTAGTAAGCGCTATATCAAGTGGCTTGTCGTCTGGTGTTTTTAAGGTGGCCAGCATTTCAACCAACACCTCGAGGTTTTTACGCAGTAGGGGCTCGCCACCCGTAAGACGAATTTTTGTAACACCGTGTGCAACGAACAGTCGCGCCATACGTGTGATCTCATCGAAACTCAACAATTCGGATTGTGGCAAGTATTGGTAGCCTTTTCCGAAGACTTCCTTGGGCATACAATAAGTACAACGGAAGTTACAACGGTCGGTTACTGAAATGCGTAGATCGCCCAAGAGCCTTCCGCGTGTATCTGATATCTGGCCATTAGGGGCAGCAGCGTACGCTGGGATCAGCGGTACTTGGCCACCGGAAAGCAGGTCAATAGTAGGGATTATGTTTATGCTCATTGGGCACTCGATATGGATAAATTGATTACTAAGCGATAAGTCATGACGAGCAGCTATAATGCGATAATCCACCGGTCTCAAAGAATTCAAGCGGTTTCAGTCGATAGTATTTTTTTTCCACATCAATTGATTGCTCGGCATATGGCTGCGTCATGACTTCCTGCAACTCTCGCACTAGAGAGTAGTTCCCTATGCTCGCTTGCTGATACGCAGGCACAACAAACCACTCTCGCAAATTATATTTTGGATTGACGAGTTTCATCTGCCTAGAAAGCTCACCTGGAGAACGAGCACTATTTACTTCGGTAGTGCTGGGGTCGGTCGTACTGGCGTTAAGAGATTTCCATGTTGTGAGCCACGCTGACCAGCGATTGTCCATCCCTTCGGGGTCTGCATTATACGTCGCCTTTTTGTAGAAGCTTTTTTTGAGTGGGCCAATATCGCCAGGCACCGTTGATAGTTCTCGGAAGAAAATGGTGTAATCAACCGCAGTTTGCGCCATCAGTGTTTCGAGTTCGCGCAATAATTCCGCGTTAAATGTATGCAGCCCAAGTTTTTCAGTCCACATTTTTTCCATTTTTGTCTGCATCACCGTTACAAAACCCGTACGAATTTCGTCGAGCTGCTTGGTAGCATCCTGATGCGATGCCACGAGTGGCTGCAACGCTGTGCAAAACATGTTGAAATTTCGTTCCGCTGCCATAGGCTGATTCAGAAACGAAAAGTGATGACCGCCTCCTGTCCATGGTTGATATTGCGGGTTGAACACATCGCAAAACCCGAAGGGGCCGTAGTCAAGGGTAAAGCCTCCGGCCGCGCAGTTGTCACTGTTGAAGTTGCCTTGACAATAACCGACACGGATCCAGTTGGCTACCAGTGACGTCAAGCGGTTGCGAAACTCGCGCGCAAGCAGTACCACTTTTTCAGCCGTGGAAAGTGTATTATCGATGACGTTACTGTACTCACGATCGATCAAGTGCAGTGCAATCATCTCAAGCTCTGCCATTGCTTGTGGGTGTTCCTGCTTGCGAACACGGCGACTGAACAGCTCTAGCTGCCCCACCCGAATAAACGACGGTGCGACGCGAGTAGAAATAGCGACCGCCTCAGATATAAGCCTATCGGGATCCTGTGATCGTGAGCCTTCAGAGTACCACGGCCGGTTAACCTGTTCTGTTTTCGACACGTATAAGCTCAGCGACCGCGACGAGGCTACTCCAAGTGCGTGCATGTGTTCTTGTGCTAAAAACTCGCGCACACTTGAGCGCAGAACGGCGCGACCATCAGCGCCACGGCAGTATGGTGTACGTCCTCCGCCTTTTAGTTGCATTTCCCAGCGTTGACCGTTAATGACAGCCTCAAGCACAGACATTGCGCGACCGTCTCCGTAGCCGTTACCGGTCTGGAAGGGGCACTGTTGATAGTATTCGCGACCGTAAATAGACAATGCATAGCCCGTAGCCCAACCAACCTTGCGCAGCGGTGCTGGAACCTCTGTTAGGTCGCCAGAGAACAGTTGAATGAAGTCAGCCGACTGCGCCATACTGTCGGAAAAACCGAGTTCACGGAAAAAGGTTTTACTGTGAGTAACGTACTCAGGGTCTTGGATAGCGGTCGGCTTGATGGGAACATAGTGCCCAGTAAATACTTGTCGCGGACTATGGTCTACGCCATTTTCTGTCGCATCAGGATCGCAGTTGAGCGTATCCATGAGCGAGTAGTTTGCCAGTTTGGCGAGATCGCTTAGCGTAACTATGGTTGGAGTCGTTTGCTGGGGCAGTCGATTTGTCATAGAGCCTCCTAATGACTTGGGTAGAATGGTTGTTTTTCCGCTGAGTAGTTCGTCGTATCGACAACCTCCTCGATTTTTGGAGCGATCTTTTTCAGTATGACTTCGAGTCCCTGTCGCAGTGTTACCTGAGAAGATGCACATCCCTGGCAGCCACCGCTGATACTGATGTAAAGTGTTCCTTGGATGATTTCTTCTATCGATATCTTGCCGCCGTGGTTAGCAATCGACGTAAAACACATTGGTCACATACTCGATATAAAACCGCGCGGCTGTGAGCGGATCATCCTTCGCCTGTGCGGCTTCCTCTAGAGTCATAGGAATAATATTAAGTGCATACACTTGATCTGACTTCCAGTTTGACACTGCGTTATAAATCAGCCAATGCCGCGCGATACGATGTAATCTATTGAATCTGGCGTCGAGCACTCGAACTCGATAATGGTCAGCGTCTACATGACCAGTATGCCACTCGCTCTCGTCCTCAATCTCGACGATAGCCTCGGGAAATGCCAAACTCAAACATTCTAACAAGGTATCGTATGTAGTTTTCATTGTAATTTTTCCTGCATGTTTTTCTCGTTTTTTAGGCCCTATATACCCAAGCCACATGAAGATGCAATGGACCTCTACTATTATTTTTCAACAAAAGCTCTTTCAACAACGTAGTCGCCTTGTATTCCTTTTTTAGGACTTTCCTTGAAGCCTTTTTCATCTAGAATGGCACAGGTATCTTTTAACATTGAAGGACTACCGCACAACATCACACGATCAAACTCTGGGTCAAGTTTAGCTATACCAAGGTCAAGAGATAACTTTCCCGTTCGTAATAAATCAGTTATTCGTCCTTGATTTTTATAAGGTTCTCGTGTAACACATGGATAATAAATGAGCTGTTCAGTAATCATTTCACCCAGATATTCGTGATTAGGCAGATCTTCAGTAAGTATGTTTTTATATGCCAATTCATTTGCATATCTTACGCCATGGAACAATATAACCTTTTCAAAACGTTCATAAGTTTCAGGATCTTTGATAATACTTAAAAATGGAGCTAGCCCTGTGCCAGTGCCTATTAACAATAAATTTCGACCATCGCGTAAATCATCAATAACCACGGTTCCGGTTGGTTTACTGCCGATAATAACTTCATCACCAATCGTTAAATGTTGTAATTTAGAGGTGAAAGCACCGCCTTCAACTTTAATGCTGAAAAATTCCAAATAATCTTCATGGTTTGCACTAGCGATGCTATAAGCGCGTAAGATCGGCCTAGCATCATCTTGCGCTAAGCCAATAATGATATATTCCCCATTTCTAAAGCGGAGTCCTTGGCTGCGTGTGGTCTTAAAAGAAAACAGGCTATCATTCCAGTGAACAACATCGATGACTTTTTCGGGATTAAATTTCTTATTCATGTTTTATCCTATACAGTTTTATTATTTTATTTCTTTACCCGAGGCTTGAAGATCTGCATGGTAACTTGAACGTACCAAAGGGCCACAGGCAGCATGAGTAAAACCAAGCCTTTTAGCGATAATACCCAGCTCATCAAACTCTTCTGGAGGTACATAGCGTTTAACCGCAAGATGATGCTTACTCGGTTGCATGTATTGCCCTAACGTTAGCATCTCTACACTATGTTCACGCAAGTCGTTTAAAACGGCGGCAATTTCATCATTCGTCTCGCCAAGCCCCATCATTAATCCTGATTTTGTTGCGACCTGTGGGTGCATGGCTTTAAAACGACTTAACAACTCCAATGAATTTTTATAACTTGCCCCTGGACGAACTTCACGATACATATGTGGTGCAGTCTCTAGGTTATGATTAAACACATCGGGCGGTGCCTCACTTAAAATATCGAGTGCTCGGTCTACTCGACCTTTAAAGTCAGGCACCAGAATTTCAATTTTTATATGAGGTACTTCTTTACGTATGGCTTTAATACAGTCGACAAAATGCTGAGCACCGCCATCGCGAAGATCATCCCTGTCGACCGAAGTGATCACCACATACTTTAATTTCATGTCACGTATTGTTGCGGCTAACTTTTCTGGCTCTTCTGCACTCACTGGTAAAGGTCTACCATGCGCGACATCACAAAATGGACAGCGGCGAGTACAAATAGCACCCAAGATCATAAACGTTGCTGTGCCGTGGTTAAAACATTCGTGTAAATTAGGACATGACGCTTCTTCACACACTGAGTTCAGATTATGCTTACGCATCGCTTGTTTAATTTCTGTTACCTTTGCGGTGTTACTCGGTATCTTTATTTTTAACCAACTAGGTTTTTTTAAGGTGGTTGCTTTTTCACTCGCAATAATTTTTACTGGAATAAAAGCCAACTTATCCGCATCACGAAGTTTTTCGCCAGCGACCAATAGTGATTGTTTAATGTTACTCATGATAGTAATTGACCTTGAGGCCAAAAAGTGACCTCCTACGTTTATAAGATACGGTATTGATTACGCTGTTGGCAGCTGTGTTTCTAGGTTATCAATTGCGTGGACAGGCGCATTATTTTCAGACATTAAAGGCGCAATGGCTGAGAGTACCAACTTATGTTTAGCTAACATGCTTTTGCCCTCAAATTTTGCTGTGACGACACAAAGGCTGAAACTGCATCTTCAAGTGGAACGGGTCTAGTGCTCGCTTTAGTCTGCTTTGTAGCAGCACTTTTCACGGCTGCTGAAATAATGACTTTTAACTCGCCATTTTGATTGAGTTCGCTGATAATATCGCCGTCGCCAATCAACTGACCATTAGCCCAAACTTGAGGGAAAATTGGCCAATCTCCGTAGACGGGTAATGCTGCTCGAATTTCTGGATTAGCTAATATATCCACAGAAACAAAATTTTCACTGCAAGCAATTAAGGCTTTTACGGCGATAGCAGAAAACCCGCACAGAGGTCGATCTGACGTACCCTTCATAAAAATGACAACGGCATTATTATTGATGTGTTCTTCAATTTCTTTCATGATATCGATGTATCACTCCTCGTAACCTTTATTATTAACTTATTAACTTATTAACTTATTAACTTATTGATATATTGGTTAATTTAGTTTTAATTGAAATGTGTTTCAACTATATTGCTTGGCGATGTGTAATATTTTTTTAACCATGGCACGTAAACCATTACCACGCATCGAACTTAAATGACTGAATAAATCAATGTCAGTAAAGAAGGCGTCGATATTAAAATCGGTTACTGCTTGAGGGGTTCTTTTATTAAAGGCACTGAGGACAATTGCCGCTAATCCTTTAACAATTTGAGCTTCGCTATCGACAGCCATCAACAACATATTATTTATTTCATCATATTCGCATGCTAGCCATACCTGACTTTGACAGCCAACGATAAGATTTTCGTCTATTCGATAGGATACGGGTACGGTAGGAAGCTCTTTGCCAAGGTCGATGATATAACGGTAACGATCCTCCCAATCATCAAAGAAAATTAGTGTGTCTTTGATGTCTCCCGACTTGATTTCACTACCAAAAGGACTTTCTGATAAGCTGACAATAGATAATTTAGTCATCAGAATAATCCCAGCTCTAATTGTGCCTCTTCCGTCATCATTTCACGACTCCATGGCGGGTCAAGTACTAAAATCACGTTTACCGTATCGACATTAGGCACTAGCCCAACTTTATATTTTACATCCTCGACCAATACGGGTCCCATACCACAAGCTGGCGCGGTTAATGTCATAGTAATGACGACGGTATGACCGGCTATTTTACAGCCATAGATCAAACCTAAATCAACAATGTTGACCGGCATTTCTGGATCGTAAACAGCAGATATCGCCTTCCAGACATTACTTTCCAGCACGGTTTTATTACCAGACTTAGTCCCTGACTGATCATCCGAGTCATCGCCTGATTTCTCTTCTGACAACTCAAAGACCAAGACAATAGGTTCAAAGCCGAGCGCATCACCATCAGTACCGTCAACGCGTGCCATATTACCGTTAATCAGTACGGTATATGCTCCGCCTAATGATTGGGTTAGAGTGACGAAGGTATCTTTTTTAATGGTGATAGGAGTTCCGTCGGGCACTAATCGTGCGGGACATTCTCTGTTCACTAAAATTATTTTTCTTTCCATAATATGCTTCTGTATGCTTAAGTATTTATTAACGACTCATCAGTATTCTTTAATTTTTTTGAGTGCATAATTAGACTGAAAAGCTTTCACCACAACCACATTCTGCTGAGCTATTCGGATTAATAAACTTAATCACTTTGTTCAATCCCTCAGTGACACAATCAATTTCAGTACCATTAACAAAGGGTAAGGCTTCTTGAGTGATGTAGAGTTTTAATTCATCGTCATTAATGGTGACTAAATGTTCTTCCGTGCTGGGTTTGTCAATAAAATCCAACACATATTTAAAACCATTGCAGCCACTTTTCGTTACTGAAAAACACAATCCAACTGCCTGCTTGTTTTTTATTTTTTGAGACAAAAAAATACGAGCACTATCACTTAAAGACACACGTGGCTTATTTGGTTCAAACGTCATTACAGTCATAATATTACCCTTGTTAATGTCAATTTTTCGTTAAAGGAATGTTCTCACTTTAGTCAATGCTGCAAATAACTTTGCCACTTCTTCTTCGGTGTTATACATAGAAAATGATGCGCGTACTGTGCCCGAAATGCCCAGTTCATTCATTAACGGCATAGTACAATGATGACCCGTTCGAACAGCAATACCTTGTTGATTGAGCAAAGTACCTACATCACTTGGATGCGCATCACCCATGAGAAAAGAAAAAATAGCCGTCTTATTTTCTGCCGTGCCGTAAATACGAATATCATCCATACTATTGGCTAACTCTGAGCAATAATTAGTTAATCGCTGTTCGTGTGCTATAGCGCCAACTCGGTCAATGCTGTTTACATAATCGATGGCTGCTGCGAGTCCTATTGCACCCGCAATATTCGGTGTGCCAGCTTCAAATTTATAGGGTAATTCATTCCAAGTTGCCTGTTGAAATGTGACCGTTTTTATCATCTCTCCGCCGGTTTGAAACGGGGGTAATTGCTCTAAATGAGCTTCTTTGCCATACAACACACCGATCCCCGTAGGGCCAAATAACTTATGCCCTGAGAAGACGTAAAAATCACAATTCAGGTCTTGGACATCAACAAAACCATGTCCAATGGCTTGTGCGCCATCTATCACCGTTATAGCATTAACTTGCTGTGCAGATTGCACGATTTCTTTAACCTGATTTATCGTACCAAGCGTGTTGGAGACATGTGTCATAGCAACAACCGCGGTATTTTTATTGAGTAACGTCTTATAAATTGAAAAATTCAGCTCTCCTTTTTCATTTATCGGCACTACCACAAGTTTGGCACCGCTTCGCTTTGCTGCCACTTGCCAAGGCACAATGTTGGCATGGTGCTCCATTGCTGAAATAATAATTTCATCACCTGGTTTTAAAAAGCTTTGCGCTAATCCACTGGCAATTGTATTGATCGCTTCTGTTGTGCCTCTTGTCCACACTATTTCATGAGCATGTTTTGCATGAATAAAATCTTGCACTTTACTACGTGCATTTTCAAACAGCTCAGTAGCATTATCACTCAGCGTGTGAGCACCTCTATGCACATTAGCGTTATTCATACTATAAAATTGGCTGATAGCATCGATGACAATCTGTGGTTTTTGAGTGGTTGCCGCGTTATCCAAATAGATTAAAGGTTTACCTTTAACCTTTTGATCTAATATGGGGAAATCTTGCCGAATTTTTGCAATATTAAACGTGTTGTCTTGCTCAACTGCATCTATAGAAGACATCGTTATCTTTCTCCTTCGTGGTGTAATGAGGAAAGTAAGCTAGATGAACGCTGTGTAACAAACTCTCGCACACTATTGTGTGGTAGTTGTTCAACTATTTCGGCAATAAAAGCCAGGCTCAATAGACGTTTAGCTTCGACCCTCGGAATACCCCTAGATTGTAAATAAAATAATGCTTCACTATTGATTTGACCCACTGTGGCACCGTGTGAACATCTCACATCATCAGCATAAATCTCTAGTTCAGGTTTAGTATTGATGGTGGCAGTGCTTGAAAGTAATAAGTTTTTGTTACTGAGCTCGGCCAATGTTTTTTGAGCGTTTGGATGAATATGAATGCGGCCATTGAAGACAGCATTAGCTTGGTCATCCACTAAACCTCGAAATACTTCATTGCTGCTACAATTTGGCGCGATATGTTGCATACAAATATGGTTATCAATTGTTTGTTGATGGCGACCGTAAAAACTGCCTCGAATATCATTACTTGCATACTCACCCTGCAAAGACACCGTAAGATCATTACGTTTCAATTTAGAAGCAAGGCTAATTTGATGTTGTTGATAAGTGCTATGATGCCCTTGTTTTACACGATGATTGCATATGCTCGTGATATTCTCATCAAGTTGCAGTCGGCTATGGGTGATATGCGCCTTGTCATTTACAAAACATTCAATCACAGTATTAACCATTGACGTGTGTTTGAGTGGTGCGTCTTCATGCTCGATTATTGTCGCTTTACTGCCGGTTTCAGCAATAATTAATAATCGCATCATGTTTGTTTTTGGCTGATCACCTTGTGTCAGATTTACGATGTAAAAGGGCTTGTCGACCTCACAATGCTCTGGGATATGGATAAGTAAACCATCTTCAAGTTGCGCACTGTTAAGGCTAGAAAAATAGTCGTGGTAGTAGTTATGACTGGTATCTAAATGATCAACAATGAGTTGCTGCTGAGCTGTGTTAGCCTCAGAGAATAAAGTGCTGTAAGGGTTACTATCAAGGTGTGATAATCCATTCGTAAACACACCGTTGACAAAAACTAAACGATACGCATTAAGGTCCTTGATTATAGACTGCGCAAGTAATTCATCAATGTCGTCGTCACTTTTTGAATCGAGTACTCGCATGCTTTGTGCGTCGAGTTGATCATCAGCTAACAATTCTTCAAGTTTAAGATATTTCCAATCTTCGGTTTTTTGGGTTGGTAATTGCAGCGCTTTTAAGCGTTCACTTGCCGCATCACGAATACCTTGTAACCACAGATTTTTTTGAGAGGTATGCTCGTTGCTAAAGTCAGTCGTTATTTGCTGTAGATTATTCATGGTTAAACCTTAAGTGGATTTGCTGATTGCTCAGTTCCACTTTCTAACCAACCGTAGCCTTTTTCTTCTAACTCTAACGCCAGCTCACTTCCACCAGATTTAATGATTTTCCCATCGGCTAATACATGTACAAAATCAGGTTGCACGTAATCCAATAATCGTTGGTAATGAGTGATCAAGATAAAGGAACGATCGGGACTGCGTAACTGATTGATCCCATCAGCCACTACTTTAAGTGCATCGATATCTAAACCTGAATCGGTTTCATCAAGTAGGCATAACTTTGGCTCTAACATCAGCATCTGCATAATTTCATTGCGTTTTTTCTCACCACCTGAAAAACCTTCATTCACACCACGCTTTAAAAAGCCAGTATCTAAATCAACCAGTCGACACTTCTCACGCGCCAGCTTCATAAACTCTACCGCACTCAAAAGAGGCTTGTTTTGATATGTATGGAGACACTCAAGGGATGTTTTTAAAAACTCAAGGTTACTGACTCCCGGGATTTCAACCGGGTACTGAAAGGCAAGAAAAATGCCTTCTCGTGCACGATGTTCAGGCGCAAGTGTTAATAAGTCTTTGCCTTCAAACATGACGGTTCCATCGGTCGCATCATAGTTATCACGACCTGCTAGTACATTGGATAGCGTGCTTTTTCCGCTCCCATTCGGTCCCATAATGGCGTGGACTTCACCAGGTTTAACCTCAATATTTAATCCTTTGAGGATCTCTTTTCCATCAATCTTGGCTTTTAAATTTGTAACGTTTAGCATCTATTGACCTTATTATCTTTTAATCAAGTTTTATCAGTGCGGTAATACGACTGATGTCTGTTTCATGAAATTTTTTTGATCCCTTCGCAGCGCGTTATCCAACCGCCCCCTCTAAGCTGATCTCTAATAGTTTTCCGGCTTCAACAGCAAACTCCATTGGCAACTCTTTGAAAACAGATTTACAAAAGCCATTAACAATCATGGATACCGCTTTTTCAGGATCGATACCGCGTTGTTGGCATAGGAATAACTGATCTTCACTGACTTTTGATGTTGTCGCTTCATGTTCGACAATCGCACTTGGATTTTTGCTAACAATATATGGGAAGGTATGTGCAGCACATTTATCACCAATTAAGAGTGAATCACATTGGGTGAAATTACGTGCACCTTCTGCTTTTGGTGATATATTGACTAATCCTCGATAGGTATTAGATCCTTTGCCAGCTGAAATGCCTTTTGAAATAATAGTACTGCGAGTATTACGACCTAGATGGATCATCTTGGTCCCAGTATCCGCTTGTTG
Source organism: Colwellia sp. BRX8-7 (assembly GCF_014077275.1). Lineage (NCBI taxonomy): Bacteria > Pseudomonadati > Pseudomonadota > Gammaproteobacteria > Alteromonadales > Colwelliaceae > Colwellia > Colwellia sp. BRX8-7. The sequence continues at coordinate 51,954 of NZ_JACGVP010000017.1, forward strand.
TGCGTTTCGGGTTAAGGCCACTGAATAAAACTCACCAACACTGTTATCGCCAAGTAATATTACGCTTGGGTACTTCCATGTGATGGCGGAGCCTGTTTCAACTTGAGTCCATGATATTTTTGCGTCGGTATGGCAGATACCGCGTTTGGTGACGAAATTATAGATACCTCCTTTACCGTTTTCATCCCCGGGATACCAATTTTGAACGGTGGAATATTTAATTTGCGCGCCTTTTAGTGCGACTAACTCAACCACTGCTCCATGCAGCTGATTTTCGTCTCGCGATGGTGCGGTACAGCCCTCAAGATAGCTCACATAGCTACCTTCATCAGCAATAATCAAGGTGCGTTCAAACTGACCCGTGTTCATCTCATTGATCCGGAAGTAGGTCGACAACTCCATCGGACACCTAACCCCTTTAGGTATATAAACAAACGAACCGTCACTAAATACCGAACAGTTTAAAGCGGCATAATAATTATCTTTAACGGGCACCACAGAGCCCAGGTATTTTTTAATTAATTCAGGATGTTCGATGATTGCTTCTGACAGTGAACAGAAAATCACGCCAGACTCGGCAAGCTTTTCTTTAAAGGTGGTAATAATAGAAACACTATCAAATACTATATCAACGGCGACACCAGCCAGCATTTCTTGTTCATGCAATGGAATGCCTAATTTTTCGTAGGTACGAAGCAGTTCAGGGTCAACTTCTGCCAAACTTTTAGGTGCATCGTCCTGACTTTTGGGACTTGAATAGTAGGCAATAGCTTCAAAGTCAATTTCAGGGTAATTGACTTGCGCCCATTCTGGACGTTCCATCTCTAGCCACTGTTGGTAGGCCTTTAAACGCCATTCCAACATATATTCTGGTTCATTTTTTTTGGCTGATATTTTTCGTATGACATTTTCATTTAACCCAGGATCAAATGTTTGCATTTCAACATCTGTGATAAAACCCGCGTCATAGCTGGAATTAATACGCTCATCAATAACATTGCTTTCGCTCATAATGATTAACTCTCTTTCTATAGGTTTGCAAAGTACAAAGTACGGTGTCACAGACCAAATCCTAAAAACATTAATTTGGCATGGATCTATCTTTAACGGTTATTTAGACGCGTAGATGATCTCGATTGTATTTTGTGAAACGCTAACACCATAAAGAATACTGATTTAGTAATGTATTAAGTTTATATTACACGCAAATTTAATACAATACTAAATTAGTATTTGTTGTTGTTTGGGAGAGTGGAATGTTTACTTGATGAGATAACCCTTAACCGTTGTTTTATATATTATGGAAAATGTTGCAATTTTCATTTTTTAGTTTTTAGTTTTTAGTTTTTATTTCAGAAGTATCTTAGCGTTTATTCAATTTACTGAGTGGTATAAGGAATAAAAAGGAATACTATTGGGGTATACTATAAAATATAATTACTGACCAGATGAGGTGAGTAAATTTTCGAGAGAATACTTATGATAAGAATTAGCCGCATGGCCGATTATGCGCTGTTGGTGGTATTAAAAATGTGTGGTCGCGATGAGCTAATTACGCTAGAAAGATTGTGTCAGTTAACGACATTATCTCTACCTACCGTGCGTAAATTGATGCGGTCACTCATCCATAACAATTTAGTGGAATCAGTTAGGGGATCTCATGGGGGTTATAAACTCAGTAGTCAATCTGATCAAATATCGATTGCAGAAGTGATTGAAGCCATCGATGGGCCTATTGCATTAACAGAGTGTGTTAAGTCGGATGGCGGTGATTGTGAATTGGCAGATACGTGTGGATTACAAGGAAATTGGAATATCGTTAATCGTTTGATTTCCAATGCGCTGCACAACGTAACACTGGATGCAATGGGGCAAGAGCCGATGGATGTTAAACGCCTGAAGTCAACATTCATAGAGGTCTGTGACCAAAACGAATAAGAGCTCAATAATATTTTTCAAACCAGCTCGCCAAGTTGATAAGTGTTTTTTAGCTGTTTCGTCTGCTCTTTAGATAATGACTTTAATTCAGCTGTTTTAAGGTTAAAAGAATATTTCTTCTACCATTAATTTGGCATATTCTAGCTTTTGATTAGGACTGTAACTAATTTTTTTTTTCTGGTCATTTGAATACCTTTAAGATTTTACTTACTTTAAGCTATAAATCCTTCCAGTTTCATTAAACCATTACAGTTGTTGTGGTTAGTAATATTACCCATCACTTTATAGTCTTTAGCTCACTTTGGGGCCGAAAGTGAGCTAGAGTTAATATTCTAAATTTATTTAAAGCTTACATGATTCAATGTCCGCTCTGGGGATTTGAGAACTAACGCCATGCAAAAGTTTTAGTCATAATTTTAGTTGTGAATGGATGTGAATTTAAGTGAAAAAGGAAGCTTTAGGATCTATGAACTACCGTTTTTAAATCAAAAGATAATGTCGGCTATTGGCTAATTATCGACCTAAAGAACAACCACTAGCTAACGTCAGCAAAGCGCACTTACTTGTCGTTAGGATATCTTTTGAAATAGCAATTTTTTAAAGCAAAAATAAAAATTTATACAACGGACTACTCTAAGGTCAGTAGCTGCCACAAAAGAGACCTTTCCTAACACCCTAAATCAGCACCAAAAAGGTCTTCTCTGATACGAAACCGGACGTTAGCATCAATGGATTTTCGAGCTATTTTTAGTATTCAGGAGATGTTGAGCTATCTTTACCTTGATTGGTCAACAAAGTCACCATTGCGGATGCCCACGTATTTGTATTGGCATGAATCAAAGTGCCAATACCTTCTTTTTTAATGCATCACATGTTTACTGGTACATTTAATTGATTAAAATTCTCCTATACAGGTATTATCATTTCTTACTATGCGTAAGTGAATTTAATCAGAGTAATAATATGATATTTAATTTTAAGAATAAAAATGAGATAGAAAAATTAGAAATAGAAATAAATACTCTAAAACAGCAAAATTTATCACTTAAAGAAGAGCGTCACCAAGCTAACCAATCAAACATGGCTCTGTCACACTTTTAAATAGAGTTATTCAATTGGATATTGTTTATAATTTAAATTATATGTATAGTTCGCCGTAAACGACTAATAAGCCTAAATTATTTCATTAGCTTATTTTAATCAAATGGAAATAATTGAATGATTACTAAAATAATAGCAACGATAATGATGATACTTTCATTTAATCTAATTGCAGCTGAACAAATAGATTTAAGAAAAGATGCAGTATATTACTGCAAAGTCACAGCAAAATCTCAAATAAACAAGAATGACAGTCAGAGGTTGAGGCCCGATAGTCTAACCCTGAAAGTTCATGACCAGACTATTGTCACAACTTACTCTAACAATGACAAAACTACGTGGTTAAAAACTAATACGAATCTCCATAAATACTCTATCTTCGCAGGTGATCTAGATAATAATTTCAGTTTAGAAAAAACATCTGCGGGACTTACTTTTAACCTATACACGAGTTGGCGTACTGATAGTAGTAATAGCTTAAGAAGTTATGTTATGAAAATTTCAATAGGTACTTGTAAGATCGTTTAGTAAGAAAAACAACTATCGTATTAAAATACATGGTGTTACCCCTGCTATTGTCGGTAGTCCACATGCTAGGGGATACATATAATAGCTTTACACTAATGAAAAGCAGTTTTGTTCCTTATCTACACTCATAAAACATTGAATATTTTATATTGAGTGCTTTATGAATAATAACTACGTAAAAATATGAATATACAAACTGCGAAACCAAAGGATCTTATCTTGAAAGGAATAATACTATTTTTCTACCTTATTTTTACCTTTAGCGCCTATGCAAATGATGTTGTCAAGTGGTTAGATAAAGGATATTCCTCAGCTCAAAATAACAATAACAAACAATCTGTTAAGTGGTACACCATGGCTGCAGAGCAGGGGAGCTCACAAGGGCAATTTAGCCTAGGGGTTCTGCATGAAAAAGGTTTGGGTGTCCCGCAAAATTACAAGCAAGCAGTCAAGTGGTACACCTTGGCCGCAGAACAAGGATACTCAACAGCCCAATACAATCTAGGGGGACTGTATGCAGATGGAAATGGTGTCCCGCAAAATTTCAAGCAAGCGGTCAATTGGTACACCTTGGCTGCAGAGCAAGGCTACTCATCAGCGCAGATTAACCTTGGGAGTATGTACAGTAATGGAAGAGGTGTCCTGCAAAATTCCAAGCAAGCGGTCAAGTGGTACACCTTAGCTGCAAAACAAGGGGATTCATCTGCTCAATATAACCTTGGAGGTATGTATTTTCGTGGAGAAGGTGTCCCGAAAGATTACAAACAAGCCATGAAGTGGTATACCTTATCAGCAGATCAGAATGAACCAAAGGCCAAGTATAACCTTGGTGTTTTACATGAAAACGGATATGGTACGCCTCAAAACTATAAAAAATCATTTAAGTGGTACACCTTGTCTGCAAAACAAGGGCATTCACCTGCTCAATTTAACCTTGGGATTCTGTATGCCGATGGGAAAGGTACGCCTCAAAACTATAAAAAAGCATTTAAGTGGTACACCTTAGCATCAGAGCAAGGCAACTCAGGTGCGCAAGGTAACCTTGGAGTGATGTATGTAAACGGTGAAGGTGTTAAAGCTGATAACAAAATGGCTTATGCTTGGCTGGCAATATCTGCAATGGATGGAAACCAAAATAATACAGCAAATAGAGATACGATAGCCAAGCGACTAACGCGAACAGAGTTAAATGAAGCCCAGAACCTTTCACGAGATCTCTACAATAAAATCAACAAGGATGGATAACCTTATCTCCAGCTTGAATTAATTGTTCATCACTTTACATAGATGTGCAACGCGCTATATAAAGTGATAACTACATTTATTACCACGTTCATTTAAATGGTAGATTTTATACAGGTGCCTTGTTACGAGGCATCTTATGAAAAGTTTTCTCTTAATGGTTTTTGAAATTTATTAAGCTGTGATTTCCGTTACTGTTTCGATGATTAAATTCATTGCATTCATCCCCCCCAAAGTCAGTACGTCCAAGTAAAATTCATGGCCGAACTTTAGTCTCGCTATACAATTATATTCCCTTTTGATTTTTTCCAGACGTTCACGTTACACTCTAATTCATTGTTTTTTATGTTGTCACTATGCCCGATACTTGGTAGCTAGAGAAGTATCTAATTCTCAATAGCCAAGGTTAACAATGATACGAAACCGGACGTTTCAATATCTGTTTTAAACGGATATATCGTTGGCCAGTTTTGTTTAACCACTACACTTTCAAGCTGTAATAAAGAGACGGCTATTTCGTATTATTTATATCTCTGTTAGTCTACAAACCTAAAATACTCGTTGGTTATTATTAGTCCAAAGCCTACAACCATTCCTCTTAAGTCTACTTAGCCATCTCTCTTGTTTTTTTGAAAGTCCACGGAGAGTATTTTTGTCTAAAGTCAATGTTTCAAGTTCGGTAAATTGTTCTATTACTTTTGGTAACTCGTTTAGATAGCTTCCGCGTAGGTACAAAAAGCGAACCTGGGTTAGCAGTCCTATTTCTTTTGGTAATTCGTGTAGATTCAGCTCCCCTATAGACAAATAACGAAGCTGGGTTAGTTCAATAGCGGACCTCGGTATAATATGAGCACCAATACCGTTCAATTCAGCCCATTGCCAAAGCCTTCCCATCCAAGGTTCATCTTCAGCTTCTGATGTTTTGGGGTTTTCACAAAACGCTTTTTGTGCAACTAGTTCTGTTTTTCGTTCAGGTGGCCGCAAATTTCCATCACTATAATAGTCTTCATGGTCGTTCATTAACCCACCATGCATAGACGTGTAGCCTGCATCGTACATATCATCTGCCCACCCCATAATAACTCCTTAATTTTTATAACTCTGTGAATCCGTCGCACTCATTTTAGTCAAACTAAAACCGAATACAACTGTTCGGTGTTAGTGCATATGTAAGTTGAACGATTGTTTGTATAAAAAGTTTAACTTTCTTTTTCATCATCAATCAGTATAAAAGTAACATACTATTTATAATGACCATACCCTAGAAGAGTGTTGATTTATTGGTACTAACTTTCTACTTTACCTTTTAGGTAGTTCAAAGGCCCCTCAAGCGTTTTGACACTTCTTCAGTGTTCATTCATAGGTCCGTCCCCTCAATAACACTATTCATCTTTTCGCCTATTAAGAAGCCAGAGTAAAAATATTTAAACGAACCATTCAGATGTTCATCCGTAACTCTTTAACGACTTTAATTTCATGATCTTTACTTGCAATGCCACCAGAGTAGTTATGAATCATAAAAGAAAGATGTTTAGATTGTTAGAGGAAGATCAGTCCCGCTTAAAATTCTTAGGTGTGGCCTTTTTCATGTTTCCCAGCGCATGGCAAGTTCAGCGTTTTCTAGGTCAGAAGCCACATTCAATTTATTTGAAATTAATGCAGTTTTTCCACGGCCAGTTCTGAGCGACAATTCACAGTATGGACGAATTTCTTTGTTCGCTATTTTTTCACTAATTGATTTAGATACTGCGTCCATCTGTTCGTTTGATAATGTGCAACAGTTTCTGTCAATATCAATCTGCTCCGGTTTAATTTTTATTTTGGAAATGGACTGTATTAGCGGGTTCCAGTCATACGATATGGTTTTTGCCTGTATTGTAACTGAAAGCTCACTTCTATCTTCTGCATATAAAAAAAGAAAGTTGATATCGCGCACTGCTTCCTCGCCTAATGCTAATCTTTTTGCCTTGAGTTTTGCTGCTTTATCTAATCCTTTACCCCAGGAAGAATTAAGAGCCATATCTTCGGTTAACACAGTAATAGCAATTCTTGAGCGATCATCCATTACAACAATGCAATATTCGTTTTTACTTGGAAGGTATATGAGATGGCCAGACCGAACATATTTTGCGTTACAGCTATTCCCACTCCCTTTTAGCCAAACAAATCCCCCCTGTTCGAGTTTATCTCTCAGCCAAGATTCGTCTACGCCAAACCTCTCTTTCAGGCGTTCAACTGCATGATTATGTATTGATGGAACACTTACCATAATTTATAATTCCTCACAGCCTAAGGGTCATATTAATGGGCTTTTGCTGCATGAGTAAAATTTTAGTGTAGTGCAACGAAACCACGCAGGAAGTAAACGTTTCGTTGAACTGTTTGTGTTAAATAAATATATGTTGGCTTTCGCACGTCTATTATTATGTTAACGTTTTTACCAAAATCTCACCTAAAACAAAAAAGAGAATTAGAAAAAATAAAATAGGGAAAGAAATTAGTAGCAGTTGTACTTTTCTATCGTGTTGCCTTTGTTTTGATGAATCTAAAATCTCTTTTATTTTTTCGATTTCAACATCGTCAAGCTGAGAAAGTTTCCTGTCCATTTCCATTTTTTTATGTAGAGCTTCTAACATCTCTGTTTCGGCGTTAACCTTAGCTATGTCACTAAGAGTAGAACAAGCGGAAATAAGATTTCGAAATGTATTAAACAGCGAACTAAAACCTTTAACTATTTTCATTTACAACTCCTGTACAAATAATATTTTTATCGTGTGGTTTAGACCGACTCTACCTTTAATGTAAGGTAGAGTCGCCTCTCAGCCTTTTCATTATGTTCTGATTTCTAATCGGTCTAAGAGTTCTCTGTCCTCAATTTTTTGTGCTGTTCTTGTATAAATAAGCTTATTGTCGGCTTGCTTCCCTGTAACCTCAGCTATGTTCCATTCAATCATTGCTTTCTTAAATTTACGTCCAAATGCTCTAGGAGATTGAATATCGCCCCATGAACTTGAGAGTATTGCTTTAAGGATAAAAGTATCACCTTTTTTTTCGTGTGCAGCTCTGAAAATAGCCTCTTTCAAAAGTTCATCCTGATCTTTTTCTAAACATTGCCACAATTTAGAAGCTATATGTTCTGATAAATCAGCCTCTGTATCTTTCACTTCTTTTAATAATTCAAAAACTAAGTTTTGAGGTAGTGAAATATTTAAGTTTAAATTTGACATGTTGACTCCGTTTATTTTGGTTAATATTGTTAAATCCACATAGAACACACTTAGATTCGATGTAGAATACAATAGATAATACTCAGAAACAATTGAGATAGCAATAGAATTAATTAGAAGTTAATAAAGTCATTTAGAAACAATATAAAAACAGGTAAAGCAGCGCCTAAAAACTCCATCTACTGTGCAGATTAGAGGTTAGAGTGTTATGGTTAAAATTGAGTTAGTAATGACCTAAAAGTTAATGACCGCTTATGGCTAATAAGTGACCATTCAGTACATAGCTTAGGAGGTTTTTAAATTTTCTTATTTTTTGTGACGTTTTTTATAGTTTTCTCACGACTTTTGACGAAAATTTTTCAATCGATTTAACTCAATCTAGCTACAGCCAAGAAAATCCTGAACGAGAGCTCTAATTATTCATGAAGATCCACAATTGTGCAGATCCTCCCTCCTTAATCATACCGGGTAACGCAGACAAGGATGTAGCGATTGTTTAAGGGGGAATTACGTTTAGAGAAGGTCAATCCCCTGGAGTTTAATCTCAATATATAGAGTTTGAGGATACGAGTCACTCGCCGACCATCGAACAGGATCAGCGCGGAGTATATGCGGTATTAAAGTGGTTTAAAAAGCATTTTTAATATGACTAATTAGCGTATGCCAAAAATATTAATGAGACGATTAAAAAGGTTATTTTTAATCGTGATGTCTAGCAATAAACATTTGCTACCCAAACTTTAATGATTTAGAGAGCGGTTGTTAGAACATGGGGTTTATATTTCATCCTTTAAATAATAAAGGCACAAAGCTATTTTGTTAACTATGCCCACCTATGATTAGTTAATAACTTCTCGCCACGAGATGACTCGATCATTGCCTCTAAAGACTCCAAAGGTGGCAACAGCAGTAGGATTATCATCATACTCACCATCATTGTCCCAATCATATTTCAACCAGTCATAGCTATCGTACAAGACGCCTATTTCCCCTTGTTTACCTGATCCCGGCGCTGTCAATTTAATATCCCGAGCTTTACCCGTCATAAACACACCCTGTCCTTCTGCACGAGTAAGTGCGGGGTCTAAACTAATATTGCTCAGGGAAATTTTATCTGCGTTATAAGTAACACAATTATTATCAGTGGTAGTAATAAAAGTTGTACCATCAAAATGTTCACTATTGATCAGTTGGTTAAGATTGGCAGTTTCAGGCCCAAAGCTATTGACTAATGATAATCTTCCAAAGCGAATTTCGACTCCCACCGGTGACGCATCAGCCGTCGTTATTACGTTAACATTGTCAGAATCGGTAATTGAAGCTATTGAAAAATCAATATCAGCGGTAAAGGGTGCCACCAGAGCGTTGGCAGAGCGGTCATAAAAAAAGTTATCACTATTTGATAGTTGATAGTGCAATACCCCTTTAGGGAGCGGATTATCTTCGGGTATTAATGTTGTTAAATCATTTTGACTCAAAATACCCGTATTCATATTAGCCGTTAACAATAGTTTAGTGCTATCAGCGCCTATCGCCACTTGGTCTAAAGTCGGCTCAGTGATACTAACCCCCGTATTGCTGAGCTTCATATAACTGTCGGTATAGTTCTGGGTAATTTGGCCCTGTTGATTGTAAGCCGTAATAGCCAGTGTTGGATTAGTTAAGTATGTTATTGCACCAATAGTGTTAGTCGCTTCGTCTTTTTGGCCGCTGTAGGCAAATGTTGTTCCTGAGTTACATGTCGCCAAAAAATAACCATCTTCTGCTATTGTTTGAATAAAGTGATCGGGGATAAAGCGACCGATATCAATTGCATCAGCTAAAACAGTAATATTAGCATTGCCATAATTACTGTCTTTTACCGCTAAGTTAAGCAAGCCTACTTCTGAGTATTGTGCTTCACTATAAGTAGATACACCTGAAGAAAAATCACTAAGCGTTACATTTTCAAATTCAGGGTTTAGATAAGCTTTTAATAGACCTGTTGTTGCATAATTAAAATTACCATCTGCACTTACACCTACTGTTGGACCTGTCCTACTTAACTTAATTTGTATTTGCCCTGGCGAGTAGTTTGGCGTAATAACATCAAGACTATTGAATGGTTTTACACTTAACTCAAAATTTGCACCTGCTGGGTGTACTTTAGTTGCCGTTGACGTTGCGCCATTTATATCAGTTGTGCCCGCTTTAGCACTAACAATTAATTTAGCTGGACTTACCCAAAAGGTATTACTCGTTCCCAATACTGTTGATTCACCTAAGATATAACTAGCATGCAAACGAATTTGACCTGCATCATGATAAATTGGCATGGGTATGACGGCAATACTATCACCCGTAAACTGTAACGTGGTAGGTGTAGTGTTTGGATGTTTGGCAATAATCCTATTGTTAGTGGTAAAGCTAAGACCGCTCGTCCCAACAGGATCGATATTTTCTTGCGATAAAGCTACGCTAACATCATCATTAAATAACCCCGTACACACTCCAAGAGTATCTTTTACAGCCTGCAACTTTAATGTGTCGTCAAATACCGAACCTGATATTTGATTCGTTAATGTCAATCGATTATCGTCACCGTAGAGGAACCTAAAACCAACATTACTAAATGCCATATCACAAGAAGAGCCAACGCCATCATCACACACAAAGGGATTAGAAGAGGTAACTGAAGCGTTTGCTATTGAGAAGGTTAAGGTTTCAACGCTGGTATAACTAAAATCAATGCGAGCGCTACCGCTAAAAGTAGGTGAACTGATGATATCGCCATCAGCAAGGAAATCTAATGACACTGATACGGCACTTAAACTTGAGCAGCTTTCATCAATACAGGCTTTAACGGTCACAAACTCTTCTGCACAAGTTAATCCTTGGCCATCATGTACAATTTCGTAGTGATGAACAACGGGTTCAGGACAAGTACGCGGACTACCGTTATAATTTTTTTCGCCGGTAAATTGGTTGTCATAAATAGTACGCACATCATTTAAAGATAGCACTGAACCAAAAACCAGCAATTCGTCGAGTTGACCGTTAAAATTTACTCCATTGTTTTTAATGAGACCAATACTAGAGAAGGCTGTACTCACATCTCCAGTTTCAGAGGTTGCAGAATTGTCTAAATTTCCATCTACAAATACTTGCACTACTCCCGTTGAGCTGTCCCAAGTTAATACGACATGGTGCCAACTGCCGTTATTAATAGGTTGGTTTGAAACGGCGGAACGTCCATTACCTTTTTGTATTCGTATATGCCCAGAGGCATCTATATAGCCCCAAAAAATATCATTGCCACCACCGACTTCCTCAACGCCGGCAATACCTGGGGCATTCCAAGCGGTATTATTACCAATTTGAAGAGTATTTATCCAAAAGGAAAGACTTGCTGTCGTACTAAGGTATTCATCGATACCCGGTGCCTCGACGTAATCGCCACTACCGTCAAAAGTACCTGCTCTACATACCTGTCCATCATTAATGGTCGTGCTATTACCAATGGCAGTACCATTAAGGCCGTTACTTAAATTATCAAGCACTTCACCACTGTTTCCGCCCCAGCTTAATTCATCAAAGTGATACTCAACTAACAGGTTTGTTTTTTCATAAACAACGATATTACTAAAAAAGCTATCAGCTCTTTGTCTTCTATCATCGTCATTTATAAAAAATAAATATTGAAAATTACCGGTATAAAATTCGCCTACAGGAATAGTAAAATGAGTTGTACCGTTACCGGTATAAGTAGCAAAATTAGAAATCCCAAAGTTTTGAGTACCATGTACCCTAAAACTTTTATCTGAGCTAAGGTCTAAATCGTTATCAAAACCTAAACCGTGGATCTCACCCTCAACGGTACTTTGAAAATCAAATTCTATAACCGTATCTACGGTAACCGTATAGGGAAAATCAATCTTTTGCCAACGATTACCATCCATGTAAAGCCCTAAACCAGCATCTCTTATCTCTACCGCTCCGGTTCTGTCTTGACTTGAACCGCCATAACTAGAAACACCGTACTCACCGATCACGTCCTCGGTATATACAGATAATTCAATCGGTTTTGGGGTGTAATCAACAACTAATAACGGGCCGTTATTACGTTCCCCGTCATATGATTCTGCTGTACGTTGACAAGTCGTTGTTAAGCACCCTGAGCCAGGCTCAACAATCAATACTAGATTATTGTTAGCCAACCAACCGGCTCTATCAACAATTTCTTGAATGATACGACTAAGGTCAGGCGTTTGATGAAGAGCACTAATAGTATTCCAAGCTGATGGTGTCCAATTTACCGCTGCTGAAGTTTTTGCTCGGTTGTTGCTAATATTATAAGCAACACTGGAGAATTGATTAGCGCTGTCAGTATCTTCGCCAAATATAACTAGAGTAGTAGCACCACTATCACTCTCATCAGTTTCGAAAACAATATAAGCTGAATTTATGGTTGCACCTTGAGGAATATTGACATTTTGAAAGCGCAGACCAACAATTTGTAAACCGTCAACAAAATCATCAAAACCAAATTCAAGATCTGTACTATCCCGGTACATGTCGCCATCCGTGATACGTTCTTCTACGTCATCATTAGTCGAACTTATTCTAATTTGTTCAGTGACAGCCTGAGCGGGTAATGAGAATATTGATAAAGCCCAGAGAAGGCACGCGATTAAACAGCGAGAATTTTTATGATAAACATACATTTGAGACTATCCCCTAAAAAGCTATTTCCTCTACAAAACATCATAATTATAATATATAAAAAATCGTATGTATCTACTAGAAAAGTAAAAATAACTAGTCAAAGATCTAAGCTTATGCCCTTTTTTATAAGGTATAAAAAACACTAAAACAATAAAAACACCCTTCAAAAACAAAACTTACCTTACCACCAAATAAAAATGGATACTCACTTGTATCCATTTTTTTACTTATTCAAACAACCTATAGCTTACGACTGTTAATAAACCTGTTAAATAACGAGACCATAAAGATATTATTTATCTTTATGGTCATTACTATCTACCCATGAATTACCTCAAAAATATCTTTAAATGAGGTTTTAGTAATAATATCAATATGTAAATGTAATTTCCGCGCAATATCACTCGAAGATATAACACCTCTTATATGGTGATTACTCCTATCAACAACTAAACAATGGCGTAATCCATAATTTTTTAATGTTGAAACAACATCATTAACCTTAGCATTTTCAATATCTTTGTAATCAAGTGCGTGTAGCATAGACCTTGGTATCATCATATCTTTTACTAGTATTTCATCTCTAGCAATGCCCTTCGCAACTTCTGCTACGATACTTTGCTCTGACAACTCATTGGTACTCACTATACCTAAAAAATCATTGTTTGTTGACACAACTATTTTCATTTTTACATGTGCTTTGAGCATCAACTTTAAAGTATCGGCAGCATCAGTATCCCCTTCAATCACTAACGCCTTATGTTCTTTAAAATCAGTAAAGATATCTGTAGCTGGCGATGTTAAAGATATATTGTTAAAATCTTCTGGTGATATAATCTTGTCTATTAAATCTAAATCAAATAACTGTAAACTGGTCATAATTACTACTCACTTTATTAAGAATCATCTTGTCTGTAACAGAAAAACACATACTAAATAAATGATATTTTCCTGCTGCTTAATCAAGGTTTTAATCGTGTTACTCAGTTAATTAAACGCTTGATTAAAAGCATCTTTTGTATAATTAAAAATCACTTTTATATTGATGTTTTTTCTGCCTAGTAAATGAAATATGACAGCCGAACTTAGCATGACCTTTTCGACAACTATCAAGCTCAAAAGTAACGTGAACACAATGAATTAAATGTGTGTGTATACTAAGGTTTATACGATTTTATTAACGTAGGATTTTAATTTTGCGTCCTACGTTTAATAACAAAATATCGTTGATAGCATCTTAAATAAATCTCCACAAAAAATTGTCGAGATTAGGTCAAAAATCAATATTTAAATGGCCTGATTAAAAGCAATGAAATTTATACGATTTTTAAGGGAGGAGCTCTTGGGTGCAGGTATTGAAATTTGTCATTCAATAATATGATATTTTTGTTTGTTGAGATTTTAAATAGATAGGTAACTTGGTTGATGCGATTATTTGTTTTATTGCTGATAAGCAATACATCAGGTTCTGTATCACACGCGATATCAGTGAAGATTTCAAGAGTAAATTGTTGAGCAATGTTCGAGTTTATTTCATCGCCAATACTATATCCTAGCTCTCCATGGGAGCTGGTTATAAAAAATAAAAAAATGGCGAAGATAAATTTACTCAAGCGGTTCTCAAAATAAATTATTATTTAATAGATATTGAGTGACAAGTTTATTTTTTCAAGTCAGTAAATGTAATTTTTTATTTCTATGATTTTCAAGTTACTTTTTCACAAGTAATTTCTCTTCAAGTAACGCTTTAAATAGCGCTTATTTAGGCTATCTGCCGGTTATATCTAACAGCATAATCTAAGCAAAAACTCAGCAAATCTTAAGTTAACTCTGCTATCTTCTACAAAGAGAAACTGTTTATTGTAGGCTTACCTTGAAAATATTAATTATTGAAGATTCAACTTCGTTAAGAAGAAGTCTAAAAATAGGGCTGTCAAACTTAGGTTTCACGGTAGATGATACTGGCGATGGCTCTGAAGGCCTAAGTATGGCTTTAGCTGGTGATTACTCGCTACTAATACTTGATTTGATGCTGCCATCAGTTGATGGCACTGCAATATTAAAAGCTATAAGAAAAGCCAATAAAGACCTTAGAGTACTGATACTATCAGCAAGAGATCTGACTGAGGATAAAATTTCAGGCTTATTAAATGGCGCTGATGACTATTTAACAAAACCCTTTTCATTCGATGAACTTCATGTTCGTCTGCTTTGCTTAATGCGCAGAGGCAGCTTAAATATAAATGACAGCAAAATTAATATTGGCGTTTTTTCATTAGACATTCATTTAAAACAATTGCTATGCAATGGCATCAATGCCCATTTAACACCTAATGAATATAAGCTTGTTGAATGTTTATTTACCAATCAAGGTAAAGTCGTCTCTCCTGAAAAACTAAGTGACTATCTAGCCGGCCAGTACAATGCAGTAGCAAAAAATTCCATTGAAGCCCATTTATCAACTACCCGAAAAAAAGTGAGAGATATAGGGCATGATTTACCCATAAAAACCAAGCGTGGTTTCGGCTATTTTGTTGAGAAAAATTAATGACTTCTATTAAGAAAAAGTTAAGTCGATATATATCAATATCAATATCGATATTGTTAGTCTCGCTCTTTTTAATTACTGATATTAGTGTTGATAGTTGGATCAGCAGTCAGTTTGACCGCGCGATGATTAATAAAGCCGGTTTATTAGAAACCTTAGTAAGCGAGCATCCTGACAAAGTAGATTTTGATTTTGCTGATGAGTTTATGCCTGAGTTTTCAGGGGCTAACGATCCTGAATATTTTCAATTATGGCGAGATGACAAGGTATTTGAGCGCTCTGAAACACTTAAGCTTTTTGAAAATAACGACTTACCCAAGTTAGACGTTACACTACACAAATCATCAATAACAAATATAACCCTACCCGATGGGCGTTCTGGCCGGATGTATTTCACAAAATTCATCCCTCAAATCGACAGTGATGTTAGAGAAGAATACGGAATAACAAAAGCGTTCTTTGCAAAAACTCAAAAGCCAATGGAGTTGGCCTATGCAACGAGTAACGAGGGCTTAAATCAAATTCTTTGGTTTGTTGATATTATTTTTATATTGACCTCGATTTTCGCGGTTATCGCGGTAAGGATTATCGTTTTTAATGTTGTTGAGCGAGGGTTAAAACCGCTCGATGAGTTAAATATCAAACTGAAACAGATTAATTTAAATTCTGAAATTAGCACCATATCAACTAGCCAACTCCCCGAAGAACTTATCGCAATAGCAGACGGAATTAACCATTTTATCAGCGAGAATAAAATTCTTTATTCCAGAGAAAAAAGAATTACCTCTGATATTGCACATGAGTTAAAAACGCCAATCGCCGAGTTACTTAATTTAAGTGAAGTTGCAATAAAATTCCCTCATGAAGAGCAGTTAGCCGCAAGCTTTAAGACGGATGTACTTGCGATCACACAGCGATTAAGAAATATCGTCAATGGGATACTTTTATTGCAAAAAAGTACTTATCAAGCTGAATTAGAGAAACAACAAGTAAATGTTGAGCTGTTACTTAAGACAATCATGGTCTCTGAAAATAAGCAGTGCAGAAATATTACCCTTAGCTTTAGTAAGCAATGTGGTTATATTCAGACCAATGAATTTGCTTTCACTACTGTGCTAACTAATCTGATTAATAATGCGCTCTACTATAGCCCAGAAACAACTCCGGTGATTATTGCCGTAAGACCAGAAAAAAATACCAATAAAATACGGCTGGATATTTCAAACGTCAGCAGTTTTGAATATTCAGAACAAGACTTAACGATGTTTTTTGAACCTTTGTGGCAAAAAGATTCATCAAGAACATCCGAAGAAAGGTACGGGCTAGGTTTAGCAATTGTTAAATCTTACTGTGAGAGAATAGGGGCTATTTTAGACGTAGCAATAGCACCTGACCAACGTATTACTTTTACTATTATAATATGATCTACGGTATTATTTTATCTAGCCTATGACTAAGCTTGTGGCGTTATGAAAAATAACGACCATCAGTACCACTCAATTGCATTTATGTTTACCGCTTTAAAATTAAATATTTGCGATAAAGCTACGATAATTCGTAAACGTCAAGGTAGTTACAAGGCAACTAAGCTGCCATTAATATTTTGTCAAACATTGATGATATAAAACTTTTAACTTTAACGATGCCCCCATAACGATCATAAGTAGATATAATAGCTATTTCCCTTTATCAATTTTATTTGTTAATGTGCCAGTGCGTTAAATCAGTATCGATGTGGGGACGACCTCACCGCTCTATTTTTTCAGGGGACGACCCCTAAATTTAATAGAGTGTCTATATGTATTGGTTCATCTTATTTCTCGCAGGAATTTTAGAAGCTGGCTGGTTAGTTGGTATTCAAAAATCAGAATCTTTTACAAATATCCCATATGTAATATTCGCTGTTCTTTCAATGGCGCTTAGCTTAGTGTTGTTCTCAATAGCATTAAAAGACATTCCTGTTAGCCAAGCATACCTCGTTTGGTTAGCTATAGGTGCGTCATCAATTTCAATCATAAACCATTACTTTTTTGAACAACCACTTTCAATTCAACAATTGTTTTTCTTTTGTTTGATCTTTGTTGGTGTGGTTGGTCTAAAAATATCTAATTAATACAAAAATTAAACTTAGGAAATATATATGTCTGGTGAAAAAAACTTAGCAAAATTAATCGCGTCAATGACGCCTGTTTTAATCGAAGATGAATATGTGTTTGGTACTATTGAGACATATGATTATCAACAAGTATTATTGCTAAACCCTATAAGCACTTTTCAAGAAAAGGAAGGATTAACCGTTATATTGACGAAAGAAAAAGCCGATGAATTTAACATTTCTTACTCTGGTGTTTTTAAATGTATTACATTGAATGTACATTCAAGCCTTGATGCAGTTGGGTTAACCGCTGCGGTTTCTACTAAATTGACGCAATCCAATATTAGTGCAAATGTGGTTGCTGCTTACTATCATGATCATGTTTTTATTGCCGTTAAGGATGCCGAACAAGCATTAATTGATCTTAACGCACTTACTCAACAAGACATTGCAGGTTAAGACCGTACTGGTTATTGAAAGGCATTACATGGTTTGTATACTGCTGAAGTATCTACTTTGTCAGAGGTTGCCTTTCAAATTTAAAACCCTAATGACTTCAATGTTGGCTTAGTTGCCAGTTAGGATAAATCCGCATCTATGACTTATGATTATGCTCAGTGGCCTAGTAATATATTGATGCTAACGTCGCTTAATCGGAACAGTTGCTATTATAAAAATGAGTATTAACGACTCTTTTTCAAAAATGATTATGATTTATTTGTGAAAGTTGGTGGTTAACCTAAATAACATTAGCTGGTCAATGTTATGTAGTCGCAGTAGTCAATGGTAAAAACCGAAGTTCTAATGTAATTGGGTGGCATAACTGATGTTATTATTCAAAAAAAAAGTAATGCCCAAAGAAGTACCTATTATTGAAATAAATGCCAATATCGTTCAGTTTAGTTACAAATATGTCTTTTAACACTGACCACCTTTTATCTAAGCTATCGATTTAGTGGCGAATGCCAAGATGATATGACTCAATTTATAAAGATTAATATTAATCTTTATAAAAGACAGCTTAAAACAAAACGCTCTTCGCCTTTTGACTAAACTGAGGCTTGAATTTTAATCTAGTCACGCTTTAACCAAATAGGTAATCGCTAAAATCACCTATTAAAGATTCTTCTAGCTGCCGGCAGGTATTATCAATTTTTTTAATTCAAGTGTTGCAACTTCTTTACCTTCTTTTTCTTGCTCTACTCTAAAAGGAATAAAGTTATGTTCAACACTTAACCAAAAATGAGTTTTTCTTGAGCTATTGGTTTTTATTCGAGAAACCTTTATCGTATCAACCACTCCCATTGGTGTCTTAATTTTTTCTATCCCTGAATATTCAAATATATAACTTTTAACTGAATTATCATCATAAACAAAATATTCTAAATGCTGTTCTTTTTTTTGTAAATCATGGCTCAATTTCTCGATAACTAATAACGGGTCTAGTATATTAGCTTTTAAAGCAAGCGACCATTGTTCAGCGGTATCGCTCCCCAAAACAAGATGGTTAGCATAATCAAATTCAATCGTTTGATTCTTTGTCTTCTTAAATGTTCGCTCATCTTTGCTGGTATATTTTATTGGTTTTATCTGTTGAGCATCATATGAAAACTCACTAGATTCTTCGGTATTAATGACATAAAAATATTTTGAAGCCTCCGTTTTAAATGTCAATTTATACTGATTATCAGCAGTTTTTGATAACATCCGCTCTGCTGTTCCATATTTATCACCTTTTCGATAAACGGTATAATGCGCTGTATATTCTGCCAAAGTGGCATTATTCGCTACAGTGGATTTCTCTGTACTTTGTGCATAACAACTGACCATAACTAAACAGGACAATATATAAGTTCGAATATAAGTTGAGCGTAAAAAATGAGAGTAGAGAAACATCCAAATAGTACCTTGTGGTGGTGATGCAGAAAAATCACGTGGAAAACGTTCTCTTTTTAGCGTAAATCACGTCCAAGGTAAATTGATTTTTATCTTAAAGGCTATTTTCAGTTTAGCCTAAGCGAACCTTAAGTTTGTATTATTACTATGAAGACACTAACCCATAGGTGTTTTTATGAATTTAATAATTAAATATATCTCTTATTTCAACAATATAAAATTAACAACGAATCAATTATTGTTCTTTACCAGTTGCTACATAGCACTGATCTTGAATTTACCTTTTTTGATCAAATCCACAACGATTATTACGGCGCTCGATAACTATAATTTATTCTTTCTGGTGTCATTGCCAATATTTTTATTAGCGTTAACCATGATCATTCAAGGGCTTTTTTCATTTAGATGGTTAACTAAACCTTTGTTGATCGCTACGGTGATTTGTTCTGCTTTAATATTTTATGGCACCATTTCATACGGGATCGTTTTTGATTACGGTATGGTGCAAAATACTATAGAAACTGACACGGCTGAAGCGTGGTCCTACATAAATTTTCACGCTATTATATTCTTTATATTTTTTGGATTGCTCCCCTCGTTCATTATTTATTCGGTACAATTAATTTATAAGCCCTTTTTCAAAGAACTGTTAAGTCGACTAAAAATCATTGGCCTAAGTCTTATCTCGGTCTTTTTAATAGGCGTCTTTTTCTATTCAAATTACGCGGCTGTTGGCAGAAATAATAAAGACCTTATTACCTACATCATCCCTTATAAAATGGTGGTTTCGTCATTCAAATTTGTCCGAAATCATTATTTTTACCCACCATTAGAATTTAAGGTCTTAGATACAACGCCATCAATAGTGCGTGACAGTCAGAAAAAGCACGTCACCGTAATGGTATTAGGGGAAACAGCTCGCGCTCAAAGTTTTTCACTAAATGGCTATAGTAAACGGACTAACCCATATACCGAAAAACAAGGTGTTGTCTCTTTCTCAAATATGAGTTCATGTGGAACGGCAACGGCTGTTTCTGTCCCCTGCATGTTTTCAAGATTAAATAAAACGGGTTATGACAAACGTGTTGCGATGGCACAACAAAATGTTGTAGATCTTATTCACTTAGCGGGGGCTGACGTTTTATGGATAAGTAATAATAACGGCAGTTGTAAAGGCGTTTGTACGCGGGTAAAAACGAAACAAATAGACACTAACAAATCAAACCCTTTGTGTGATGGTGAGTACTGCTATGACGAAGCACTTTTAGCGCCCTTGAAAAGTAAGCTTAATGAACTAACCCATAAAAACACCATGATCATACTGCATATGATTGGCTCTCACGGACCCACTTATTTTAAACGCTACCCTAAAGACAAACGTATTTTCACTCCTGATTGTCAACGCAGCGATATTCAAAATTGTACACAAGAGCAACTTATTAACAGCTATGACAACACTATCGCTTATACCGACTTGGTACTCTCAAAAATTATTAATGAGTTAAATCAAGTGGCTGAGAAAAATGATATTGAAACTTCTTTGCTTTATATTTCAGATCATGGCGAATCACTTGGTGAGAATGGACTTTATTTACATGGTTTGCCCTACGCCTTCGCTCCAGAGGAGCAAACCCATGTTCCCATGATCTATTGGAACGACCCAATGCAAAATGACTTTGACCTTAATTGCTTGAAAACATCAGTAAAATCACCTATAACTCATGACAATGTTTTTGACACTTTACTTAGTATTATGTCAGTTCGAACAAAAGCATATTATATTGATAATGACCCTTTTCTGGCGTGTAAATCACAAGGTGCTATAGCACGCACCACTATAACCCAAGACAAACCAATGGAGATTCAAGACTAGTGTTTGACAATATAAACAAACCCAAAGGGTTGCATAGAGTCTATTTAGCGGCTTTAAATTCACTACGCGCATTTAAATGGCTTTACGCCAATGAGTCAGCGTTTAGACAAGAGCTTTTACTGCTTATTATTGCCATACCACTGTCTTTTGTATTTGATATAAGCTTCAAAGAACAAGTGATATTAGTCCTGGCGATCCTCTTTGTTATATTTACAGAAATAATAAATACCGCCATCGAAGCTGTTGTTGATAGGGTTGGTTTAGAGATTCATCCATTGTCTGGGCTTGCAAAAGACTTAGGATCTGCAGCAGTGATGATCAGCCTTATTGTCGCCAGTAGCATTTGGCTAATAATACTTCTGTAATGCTCATAAAAGCTTAACTTCAGTTTAAGTTAAGCTTTCCTTAAGTTTTATACTTTAAGGTAAGTATCGTGTTTTATTAGAGATATTAATAACGATGTTTACCTCTACAACCGCTTTAGTTCGTCCATTTTTACTGTTTGCATTATTATTAATTTTTACACTTCTTGTCGCTAGGCTTGGCTTTTCGATTTGGCAAATTGAACGTTTTACCGATTTTAGCAGTATGGTTACCCTGATACTTAATGGGCTAAAAATCGACTTAAGCACGCTAGGTTATCTATTAATTTTACCTGGAATAGTTCATCCATTGCTAATGCTGTCTAAATTTCAAAGCACATGGCTTAGCGCGTTAAGAGCAATGTTTTTCTTTATTTTTATGGCAGTGCTCTTTTTTGAGCTTGCCACACCTGCATTTATTAATGAATATGGATTTAGACCTAACAGGTTATTCATCGAATATTTAGCTTATCCTGATGAAGTCATGAAAATGTTATTCAACGGACACTTATTGACCATAGTTGTATTATGTTCCTTAATGATGGTGTCTAGTCCGTTTATTTGGCGTACGGTAGGTAAACTCACTCGTACCAAAAAGCCAATAATTGCTGTAACGCCCTCATCATCATCCCTATCATTTATCATACTCTTTATTGTGCTTTTTCTCTGCGCCAGAGGTACTGTAGGTCATCGCCCTATTAACCCGTCATTCGTTTATTTTTCTACCGACCCACTGATTAATTCATTAACCTTAAATTCAATCTATAGTGTTGCTCATGCTTATAAACAGTTCGGTAATGAAAAGTATGCATCAAAACTTTATGGCACTATGGCTACAGAACAAGTTATTAAACTTGTTCGCCAGGAAACTGGCTTAAATACACAAGTTTTTAATAATAATGCGCAACCTTCTTTTAGCGCTAGGGCACCCGTTTACCAAGGAAAACCTAAAAATTTAGTGATAATTTTAGAAGAGAGTTTAGGTGCGCAATTTGTTTCATCATTAGGAGGGCTACCACTTACGCCTGAAATTGATAAATTAAATACTGAAGGCTGGGCGTTCAAAAATTTATATGCTACCGGTACACGCTCTGTAAGGGGCATTGAAGCGGTTATTACTGGGTTCACACCAACGCCAGCTCGAGCAGTAGTAAAGCTTGATAAATCTCAGCATGGCTTCTTCACCATCGCAAGTTTACTTGAGAGAAATAATTACACCACGCAATTTATTTATGGTGGTGAAAGCCATTTTGATAATATGAAAGGTTTCTTTTTAGGCAATGGCTTTAGCGATATTGTTGATTTTAACAAAATACAAACCCCTCAGTTTGTCGGTTCGTGGGGAGCCAGTGATGAAGACTTGTTTAATCAAGCTGATATCGAATTAAGCAAATTACACAAAGGTGATAAACCTTTTCTAAGTTTTATTTTTTCATCCAGCAATCATGATCCTTTTGAAATACCCTCAGGTAAAATAACGCCACTAGCATATTCAACAGCGCAATTAGCTCTGTACGATTCAAAAGAACTATTGCGCCATCAGGCGATCCAATATGCAGACTATGCTCTGGGTAAGTTTATCGACCAAGCAAAAAAACAACCCTATTGGCAAGACACTATATTTATTATTGTTGCTGACCATGATGCTAGAGCGTTAGGAAACGACCTTGTTCCTATTAAAAATTTCCATATTCCAGGCGTTATTCTTAATTCAGGCAATAAACATTTATCTGATGAAAGAATTGTAAGTCAAATCGACCTTGCTCCGACCTTGCTGTCCTTAATGGGCGTAACTAACGATTCCCCTATGATTGGCCGTGATTTAAATAATACCCAGGTCAAAGGAAGGGCAATGATGCAATATGCCGATAACTTTGCCTATATGACCGATGAGAATGTCACAATACTGCAACCACAAAAGCCACCAGTAAATTTTGACTATTCTTTAAAGAAAAAGAAACTAGAACCTAAAGCAATTAACGCGAAACTTGCTGAGATCGCTTTAGCCCATGCTTTATGGGGAAGTTTAGCCTATGAAAATCAGTGGTATTCCAGTAAAACTGAGTAAAAGACTGAGTAATCGAAACTTAAGTTATTATTTTTAATAACTTATTAATGATATCACTGACATATTTTCGTCAGCATTCCATTCGTGAGCTTTATTAAGTCGGCGGGGCTCAATTCTATTTCTAATCCTCGCCGGCCGGCACTCACATAGATAGAGGCGTAATGGTTAGCTGAGGCGTCAACAATTGTTCTCAGTGCTTTTTTTTGCCCAAGTGGGCTTACTCCTCCAAGAACATACCCCGTTGAACGTTCAACATCAGACTTATCAGCCATATTAGCTTTTTTAGCTCCAACAGCTTTTGCAATAAGCTTCATACTAAGCATAGCGGAAACCGGAATAATACCTACGGCTAAGCTTTTATCATCTAGCATTACCACTAAAGTTTTGAATATTCGTTGTTCGATGACACCTAATTTTTCGGCTGCTTCGAGTCCATAGGACTCCGTGGTTTCATCATGAGAATACTCATGTATTTTATGTGAAACTTTATTTTTTTTAGCTACATTGATTCCTGGTGTCATTTCAATATCCTAAGTGAGTAGCCTAAAGAAATCGCTGATAATTGTTGGCTAATATATTATTATAAAAACAATGTTCAAACTTAAAGACTTCTTTAAAGCGACTCTTTATGTTCATGCTGACAGTTCCAGCATATCTCAAAGGAAGCATCATTTGTTTCAGCGCAGCTTTTACATAGCCAGTCTTCGCCTTTGTTTCCCTGCTGATATGACGTTAATATCGTCGTCGCACGTTCAAAATCAGCCTCATTAACAAGCCAGACTTCTGGCCAAGCATCAAAAGCTGATATTTCACCTACGGCTCCTTGAGCAAATTCATTTTTAATAAAGCAACTTATTTGTTGTGCTTCAATAAGGTTTTTAACATTGTTAACCATAAAATGGTTTTCGTGAGCATAAAGCAGTTTCATCATTTCGCCCTAGTGATAGCTATTAATAGGTAGGGTGTAGTTAGCTAAAAGATTAATCAATAAATTCATTATTATTTTGTTAATAACACTGAATTTACGCAAGTACGTGTTGGCTAATATGCTGATTAAATTGGATAAGATCGAAAGAACCTTTAATCTCAAATTTAGCCATACCGAGTTCACTAACATAGACTTCTATTTCACAATCCAAATCTAATGTGCCCGATGACTCAACTGAAAAAGCCTGTATTTTGCTATAAGGTAAAGAAGTATAGTCGACCTTTGAACCGGTAATTCCCTGAACGTTGGCGGCAATAATGCGCTTATTCGTGAATACCACTTGGTCTCTAATACTCTTAAAGGCCGCAAAAATTGACTCCCCCTCAATCATAAACTTGTGAAAGTCTTCTCTCGCATCTTCGATTTCTATTGGTTTTAATTTGAACACCGAAGAGTTTTTAAAATCTATCATAGTTAATCCTTATGTAAATAATTTTCGAATACCGTAATAAAAAGCATAGCTTTGCAGTATTGACAAACGTGACATTTATCTCCAACTTCATGGTTTCCCACGATAATGTTACGCCATAGCAGTATAGTTGGGGTGTGTTTGTACCCTATTGATCCACATTTGAATCGCAGGATATTCAAGCAGATTAAAACCACCCTCTTCTGCTACGTGTGTATATCCATAAAGTGAAATATCAGCGGTAGTCAATGTGCTCCCGACAAGATAAGGTGTTATTTCCAATTGCTTCTCCATAATTCTTAGAGCTTTGTGACCCCCTTCTTGTTTGGATAGATATTCCGCTTTACGGTTATCAGGTAAACCAAGATATTTAGCAATAAACCTAGCAACAGCAATAAATGGCTCATGGCTATATTGTTCAAAAAATTGCCACTGCTGTACCTTTGCATTTTCATATCTATCTTTAGGTAACAGTGATGAACCTGAGGCAAGGTAATTCAAAATAGCGTTAGATTCTGATAAAAAACGTCCGTCATCGAGCTCAAGTAACGGAATTTTTCCTGTTGGGTTCTTTTTCAAAAACGACGCTGTGCCACTCTCACCTGCAAGTATATTAATATTAATCCACTCATGCTCTATCTTTAAAATTGAGGTGACAAGCTTAATTTTATAACAATTACCTGACTGAATATCCGCATATATTTTCACTAAATTATCCTTAAGCATGCCACGGTGCAATAATTGCTCGAACAATTATTATCGACAATATAAATAATAGCTTGTGTAATCAAACAGCGTAATACTTTACTGACTAGCTATGCCGATTACTCGTCCAACAACCAACCTTGCTCTACCGCATTATCAATTTGCTGACAAACATATAACCATAACTGAGGAGCGAGTCCTTCAAGAAAACTATTACGTTTTAGTACCTGTGATTTGTTAACCTTATGCTTAACCCAACTGCCCCCCTCATTCTTTATATTTTGTAAAAAGGGTAAAACGCTGTCTATGGCTTTAGCAAATCGAGCATCAACAGTTTCAGCTTCTTCGAACTCTAACCATAAGGCATTAAAAGCTTGAAATTGTTTATCCGGCAATAAACCAAAGATACGGGTTGCTGCAGCAATTTCTTTTTCTTGTTGCTCTGCTAGTGCTTGTTTATCGGAAAAAGCAAACATATCCCCTGCATCTATCTCGACAATATCGTGAATAAGTAACATACTCATCACTCGTGCTATATTGACCTTCTCTACTGCATACTCTTGAAGTATTTCAGCCGTTAATGAAATATGCCAACTGTGCTCTGCACTGTTCTCAAATCTATTTTTATCAGACTTGACCAGCGCTTGTCGATAAATTCCTTTGAGCCTATCTAATTCAATAATAAAATCTAATTGTTTATTGAGTTCTTCCATTGTTTTTCCAAAATGATAAGGTAAATGAAGCATAATTTGACGACAGTTCGCCGCCTATAGCATAAAAGATCGTGCTTAGTGGTGGTCAACAAATCATCAAATAATGGCGAGGCGGGAATGAGCAACTAAGTGGCGTTTAAAACCAAACCTTTCGATTGATTAATGATCACAAGTGAGAAGACAATTTCTGTTGCTCCACCAATAAATGCGCCAATGATAAAATTAGCACCTAACAATATACATAACATACCAGAAAATATCAGCACGCTTCCTAAAAGCCAATATATTTTTAAGCCATACAGCGTATTAAACACTAGATAACGTACACCAATGATCATCAGCATTATCGGATAAAACCATTCAACTTGCAGCTTTGCTACATAGAAAGCCAAAAATAAACCAACAAATAAGATAATTGTACTTTCTAATGCCAGTTTGCCAAGTGGATTTTTAGGATAGTGATTGCCAGGACGTTTAAAGTATTTTGACAATAGCATCGACAACGGATGGATAAACATACCGCCAAAGAATAATGCTAGCATACTCAATTGATTCGAATGCACTAAGGCAACTGAACCAGCAGCACACCAAATTAAACCAGAAACTAATACACCAATTCCACCATCAAAATATGAAAAGCGCATATTTTCCTGTGCTGCTTCAAACTTCATCTAAACTCCTTAACTTTGCAATGCATGTCCTATTAACGGCAATTCACTAACAATAATATCCTTAACAAAAATATTGAGTAAAACCCTATAGCTAATACTTAGTGTTTGAACATTTTTTGTAAGCTAAAATGGATAGTTAAAGCACAAAAATTTGATTAATCAACAAAATATAACATTGGCCACTTTGAAAATACAACCGCTACATTTTTAACTTAGGTAAAAAAACACCTTAAATTAAGTAAAAAAATACCAAATATTAATTTGGTATTTATCTAAAGTTGACCAAGAGAATCAGTTTAACTTTTACTTCGGTAATGAATCATCAGTGAACCCGAAACATTACCAATAGAGAGCTCTTTAACCAGTTCATAATCAACTTCTTTAAAAAATTGTTGATATTTCTTTGTTGTCGCATAAACAGCAACCCCTTCACTTGCAGAGTGCTCTTCTAATATTGTATTGACGGCTGCCATAAGGTAATGACCAAAGCCATGATGTTGATGTAAAGGATGAATCGCAATAAAGGCAAGCATATGAAATTTCTTCATTGGTACAGCAGCAAGTACTGTTTTTTCTTTTTCAATCATCTGTTTGGTACTAAAGTAGCCAGCACCTAGCATCATCTTTAAACGCCAGTGCCAAAATCGCTCTGAACTAACACTTTCATCTGGGCTATTTAAACAAGCAACACCTACCATTGCCTCCCCCAAGTATAAGCCAACCATAGGTTGTTTAGCATGCCAAAAAGCACTTAACTCTTCTCGAATGGCTGCACGCAACTTTTGTTCGTACTCGTTGTTTTCATTGGAAAATATTTCTAGAAAAACAGGATCATCATGATAAGCTTGATACAATAAAGAGGCAGCGAGTTTTAAATCTTCACCTGACAAATAAGCAGCTTTTATATCAAGATTTTTTTTATCACGTATTACTTCTGACATACCTTGTCATCCTTGCGTTTATTATTTTTATTTCATCACCATAGCAGTAAAAAACGAATAAGGTCAAACAAAACTCCAACGCTTTCAAGCTATTTTCTTAAGACAAATATGTAATAATAAACCGTCGATAGCAGGTGCCGTTATAGTAAAAACATTAGGGTTTAGTTGTAAAGGTAGCACTAGCGGTTACCTTTACACTATAAACAATAACGATTAACCTGAAATGTTGCGTCTATAATCTGCACCATTACCCGTTTCTAATAAAACACCATCTACAAAATGTAAATATGTGCACTCGTCCTTAGTGGTTAAATCATCTTTATGGACACGATGAGTACGATAAAAGAGCACCTGTATTTCTTTACCGTCTATTTGGTATTTTTCATTGAAGTCGCCAAGCCCTAGCTTTTGCTTAACATCACTATAGCTGGCATTTAATTGAATTTTGTCAATTTTCTTACGGTTTTCATATTCACGATCGCCAAACGAAGTTGACATTGAATGCCCTTCATCACCGCCACCAACAGCAATAACACATCCCGTTAATGATAAAGTTAAAGGTGCCGCAATAAGTAATGCTATAATTGATTTTTTCATAAGTTTCCCTGATTAATATTTTATGTGTAAATATTTTATATAATTTAAACAACGTTATTGGTCTACAACTTACTTAATAGCAAGGGATAAACCAACTCGGCAACACATTGATATATATATAAATAAAATAAAAACCAGGTAAACACGGCGAACATGTTTTGTGATATTCGCTAAAACATAGCCTCTTTGACAAGTAATTATAAATTTATGACCATAACTGACGAAATAACAATCATCGCTAATCAATTAGCTAATCAAGGTAAAAAGCCAACGGTAGCCTTGCTTAAAACCAAACTAAAAACACCAGTGCCACTGCCAACCCTTATATCAATATTAAGAAATTGGACCCATGACCCTAAACTGATCACATTAACCGGTGAAACTAAGAAGCTTGTTGAAAAAAATCAAACGCTAGCCTTGAACTCTCCAGAAATAGAGATGATGATAACTAAAGCAATAGCAACGGCATTAGAGCCAATAGAAACTGAATTAGCAGAGCTAAAAGCCCTGATCATTAGCCTAAAAAAAATATAAGTTAAGGAATTCTAGGGCTGAGCATATTAATAAAGCTAACCAGTGAGTCGGCCACTTTCTTATGCGCTTTAGCACCTACTTTTTCGACCCAGATCTCCCCGTTGTCATTGTTGACACTTAAAATCATATTATCGTCGTCGGTCAAGGCAAAAAATAAAGTTAATGGTTGCTTTAATTTCTGCTTCATTAATATATGCCCTATCACATTTTCTTGTAAACGTTGGAAGTCATCTTTGCTCCAAGCAAAAAGTAGTGATAAAGCGCCTTCCTCACAGCTTGCATCTAAGGTGTCGCTGTACAAACTGGTGAAATAGGTTTTAAAATCCGCGTGTATTGTTATTTCTAACGCTTTTTCAACATTATCAAAGTTAATCGGGTCGCTTATTTCACAAGGCTGCCAATATTGATGATTTTCATCATAATCATCTGATAAACATGGAGAAGGCCATTGTTCGTCTTTTTCTATAAGCGGTAAATGCTGGTAACGTTCTTGGTATTGTGATAAATATTTTTGTGAAAATAATGATAAAGATTGCATTAACTCGCATGGTGATGATTTCATCTGTTAAAAAGATCCTTTAAAATGTAACGACAAATAGCCAATAGACTAAACTAGCCATTGTATGACAAATTATAAAAACGCAAAAGTATTAAGCCAATTAACACTTGGAAAAGCCACTAATTATTGCAGTGAATATAACCCAGAACTCTTGCAAGCGGTACCTCGAACTTTAAATAGAGACAGTTTAGCTATTCACGCCGAAAGCTTACCCTTTATTGGCGAAGATGTCTGGTATGCCTATGAACTTTCGTGGCTCAATAGCACAGGTAAACCCATTGTTGCTGTTGCAGAATTTCGTTTTCCTTGCATCAGCACTAACATAGTTGAGTCAAAGTCATTTAAATTGTATTTAAATAGCTTTAATCAGAGTCGGTTTTCATCTTGGCAAGAGGTTGAAGATTGCTTAATTAAAGATCTATCCAATACCGCTGAAGGCAAAGCGGGCGTAAAGCTATTTCCTGTTGATAATTGCCCTGCACTGGAAATAAATCATCAGATTTTTTCTGAAAACACCCTATGTATAGATGATGTTGAACTTGATATTGATAACTATCAACTTGATCCAACGCTGCTCAACAATGCAAATATTGCAGGGGAAATTGTCAAGGATGAATCTTTAGTCAGCCATTTATTAAAATCTAACTGTTTAATTACTAATCAACCCGATTGGGCAAGTATTTATATTCAATACAGTGGTCAAAAGATTTCACCGAGCGCTTTGCTAGCTTACTTAATATCATTTAGACAACATAATGAGTTTCACGAACAATGTGTTGAAAGAATATATTGTGATTTAATGAAATATTGTCAAGTGACTGAGTTGACTGTTTTTGCGCGCTACACCAGACGAGGCGGTTTAGACATAAATCCATTTCGATCGACGTCTACCTTACACGCACCAACCGGAAGAACGCTAAGACAATAAACACTATTTGAGTTAAATCAATTATAAATCATTATCAATGCTGACTTTTTAGCATCTTAGGTTTACTATTAAGTCATATAATTTAAAAGTGTGTTCATTTTTATATTAATTATATTTAGCTATACTCAATGCAAATTTATCAAGTCCATTAGCCGATAAAGTACTTTACGGAAGACAGTTTTTTATGAGCAACAACCCAGCCGCCAACAAAGAAATAACATTACTGAAGAAAAAACTCGAACTCGCCATTACTTCACGTGCCGACGTAGAAAAAGATCTAAAATCACAGTCTTCATTGTTAATAACCTTTATTGAAAAGCTTTCTCTTGTATGCAAGGGCATGGATATTACGTTAGATAATAAGTTGGCTAAGTTACGACTTTTACTCAAACAGTCGGCGCCACTTGCTGACATTCAAGCACACATAGCCGCAACTTCACTTTTACTACAACAGCAATCTCAAATAAACATTTCAAATCTTAACCAATTACACGAAAGATTCCATATCGCTGGTTTAGCTTTGCAAAAAATCAATGGCTTACCTGCAGACTTACGACGTAAATTACGTAGTTTAATCACGGAGTCAAAAGATCCCAAAGATGCTGTTATACAATATGTTCCCTTGTTAAGTCAGTTATTAACCTTTTACGATGACGCCTTAGCAGCAAAGTTTATTGACGCTGCTCCTGTGGGGGGATTATTAGGACAACAGAACTCAACAACAAAAACGGTTGAAGTTAATAACGATGCCGAGCTGAAATACATCGCTCGTTTTGAAACAATTATTGCCGACTTAGTTGTCTCAGATAAACATGCAAAAGATATCGCTGTGATTAAGTCTCAGCTCAATGAAGGTATATCAAACAACAGCTTACTAGACAGTTTTTTGGCCGTATTTGATGTGATCATTGAAGATTTAAACGATGAAAGAAATACTGCAAAAGTATTTCTTTCAACATTAAGCGAAACCTTAACAACGGTGCAGTTCGCAGTAAAAACAACACTAAACAGTTGCAAAGAATCTCAATCACAACATGGTTTATTAAATGAACAGTTGCAAAAACAGATTGTAGATATGGCTAATGGTTTAGATAAAGCCACGTCTCTAGCCGATATTAAAGTTGATATTAATGCTAAGTTAAAACTTATTGCTGGTACACTTTTAAAGAAAACAACCTTTGAACGTGAACAACAAGATGCTTTACACGGTCAATTATCGTCAATGACTGAAAAGGTCGAATTATTAGAAAAACAAAGCCGAAACTTTGAAAAACGCATTCAAGAACAACAAGCCAGAAGCTTACAAGACGCCTTAACTAAGCTCAACAATCGCGCCGCATTTGATGAATACTTCGCTCGAGAAATGGTGCGTTTTCATAATAAAAATTTCGACTTGGCTATTGTGGTAATGGACCTTGATAACTTTAAGCGTATTAATGATACCTACGGCCACACTGCCGGCGATAAAACCTTGCAAGTTATTTCAAGTACCTTAAAAAAACACATAGGTAGTGACGCATTTATTGCACGTTATGGCGGAGAAGAGTTTGTACTCGTATTCTCTGGTACCAATCAAGAAAACTTAATCGATAAACTTAACCGACTGCGCTTACAAGTCGCAAAATTACCCTTTAAATTTAAAAGTAATAAAGTGACCATCACCATTTCTATTGGCGTTACACATATCCAACAAGATGATAATGTCCATATGGCTTTTGAACGAGCAGATGGTGCACTTTATCAAGCCAAAGAGAAAGGCAAAAACAACGTTGTTTACCTATAAATATCGTCTGAAAATTTCGTTTTTTCCTGCAATTATCCATAAAAAGCTAATAACCTTGGTACGTTTCAAGTTATTAGCTTTACATTTTTCTGAAGGAGCTCAATGATGAATACGCAAATAAATCCTGTTGGCAATATGAACCTGCTCTCACAATCAGAAATAGAGCAACTTCAAAAATCAGCGAACAGTAAAACTTATCAAGTCTATCGAAATTGTTCACTCGCGGTATTAAATGCCGGCAGCCATACCGATGATGCCGAACAAATATATCAAAAATTTCAAGATTTTGAGATACAAGTTTTGCGCCGCGAACGTGGTGTAAAATTAGCTTTAACAAACCCACCTGGTGATGCCTTTGTTGATGGTAAAATAATAAGAGGTATACAAGAGCTTTTATCAGCGGTGTTACGCGATATTCTTTTTACCCATAATCGATACCAAGCCGATGCTAAACATACTCAGCAAATAACAGATCTTACATTTGATATTTTACGAAATGCGAATGTTATTATCCCTGAAAGCGATCCTAATCTGGTTACTTGCTGGGGTGGTCATTCTATAAACGACAATGAGTACAAGTACACTAAGGAAGTGGGTTATCAATTGGGCCTGCGAGGCTTTAATATCTGTACAGGCTGTGGCCCAGGTGCAATGAAAGGTCCCATGAAAGGAGCAACTATAGCTCATGCAAAACAGCGTAATAAAGACGGTCGTTATATTGGTTTAACAGAGCCAAGTATTATTGCGGCTGAGCCACCTAATCCTATCGTTAATGAATTAGTTATCATGCCTGATATCGAAAAACGCTTAGAGGCTTTTGTTCGAATGTCACATGGTATTGTTATTTTCCCTGGGGGCGCAGGAACCGCCGAAGAATTACTTTATATTTTAGGTATTATGCTCAATAGCAAAAATGAAGCTCAAAAATTACCTATTATTTTGACAGGACCTAAAGAGAGCGCAGAATACTTTATTCAAATTGATCGCTTTATTGGCGCAACTTTAGGTGAAAAAGCACAAAACCTTTATGAAATTATTGTTGATGACCCAATTGCGGTAGCTAAAGCCATGCGTCATAAATTAAATGAAGTCATAACTTATCGCAAAAAAACGGGTGATGCCTTCCATTTTAACTGGTCTTTAGTGATTGAGCCCGACTTTCAACAGCCTTTTGAACCTACGCACGAGAACATTGCTAACCTGCCAATTAACTATGATTTAGACAAAGCGACATTAGCAGCAAACTTACGCCGTATTTTTTCTGCTATAGTAGCGGGTAACGTAAAATCGCAAGGTATTAGAGCAATCAGAGAGAATGGTCCCTTTGAAATATCTGGCGATAAAAAAATAATGAAACTAATAGATAATTTACTGGCGTCATTTGTTGAGCAACAACGAATGAAACTACCTGGCAGTAAATATATACCATGCTATAAAGTAATTTAAGGGTAAATGAATGTCCGCACATCTTGTATTAATTGATGCGTTGAATTTAATTAGGAGAATATACGCAGTACAAGAGCGTCCTTTTCTTTTTAATAACGAGCTTGCAGAAAACACCAAACAACAAGTCCTGTTTAATACCCAGATCGCTTGTGGACAAGCGTTAACAAAAATACTTGATCATCTACAACCTAGCCATGTTTTAGCGGTATTTGATAGTGATAAGCCTTGTTGGCGTTACGAGCTATTCCCTGATTATAAGAAAGGTAGAAAAAAAATGGCAGCACATTTGGCTGCCAGCCTTCCTGATATTCAAGATGAGTTAATGAAGCAACAAGTCGATTCATTAGTACCGGAAGAAGATGAAGCTGACGATATCATTGCGACATTGGCGGTAAAAATGGCATTAAAAGATCAAAATGTTACGATCGTTTCGACAGATAAAGGCTTCCTCTCATTACTGGGTCCACATATCGGCGTTTATGATCACTTTAATCGTCGCCATCTTGATACTAACTTTGTACTAAGTAAATTCAATGTTAAGCCACAACAGCTTATGGATTTATGGACATTAACCGGTGACAATACCAATAAAATCCCAGGTGTTGCGGGGATTGGACAAGTCACTGCTGCACAGTTATTAAATCAGTACGGTTCATTAAAAAGTATACTTGAAGCAACTGACATTAAAGCAACATTAGCCAATAAGCTTGCTGAACATAAGGAACAAATTGCACTCAGCCAAGAACTTATTACGCTCAAAAAAGACATAGCACTGGGCTTTAATTTAAAAGATATTCGCCTTTCTTCTTAGGGGGGTGAACAAAATATTTGTATTAAACCTTGTATAAATTAACTAAAATAATTAGCGGTTGTTAAGCTTCACCTTTCAATATTGATCAACAATTTAACGGAAATTTTAATAAATGAATAAGAAAGTCATCTCTCGTATCTTAATCGCATTAGCCATTTACGGTGTTTTTGTTGCCCTAGTGGTAAACTTTTATGATGACAGTCCATCTGATATGGAATGGGGTGATCGCGAATCATATAACAAACAGTACATAGGTAAATTAACTTTAGAAAAGTTTAATTTCGACCAAGCGATAAAAGAATTAGGCAGTCCCGATATAACAGAGGCGAAAAAAGTTAATGAAGACAGTTTTCAAGTGACCTTTTATCGTACTCAACACGTTAAATCTGATGGATTTACTACCCAAGACGAATGTACCGCACTTTTATTTAAAAATGGCTCACTTATCGCTATTGGCAACACAGCTTACGAACAGTTTCAGCAACTATAACTAACGCTGAAAGCAGCTTTAATAAACAAAAGTCTAATAACGTTTCATTAAACGATCCTTTATACTAACAACTATAAAACACAATCAGGTAAAACCAAACGATGTAGGGTGCCTGAAAGGTTTTATCCTAGATTACACAAGTATCGCGTGCTATAACAGCACCCGTTTCCTAATTTGACAAACTCTTTTGAAAGGCAGAAAAATGGCTACACAAACCATAACAGTGATCCCCGGCGATGGCATTGGTCCCGATATTATCGATGCTACAATTAAAATACTAGACAAAGCCGGATGTGATTTTGCATATGAATATGCA
This sequence comes from Colwellia sp. BRX8-7, assembly GCF_014077275.1. Classification (NCBI taxonomy): domain Bacteria; kingdom Pseudomonadati; phylum Pseudomonadota; class Gammaproteobacteria; order Alteromonadales; family Colwelliaceae; genus Colwellia; species Colwellia sp. BRX8-7. The sequence goes on from NZ_JACGVP010000017.1 coordinate 87,427, forward strand.
GACGCCGGTCTTACTGCTCTTGAAAATCATGGCGACTTGATCCCTGAAAGTACCTTAGCGCTTATTCAAAAGAATAAAATAGCCCTTAAAGGTCCACTTACCACACCGGTTGGCGAAGGCTTTACTTCTATCAATGTTACTTTGCGTAAGCATTTCCAACTCTACGCAAATGTTCGCCCTGTAATATCGTTTAAAGGCACTAAAGCCCGCTACGAAGACATAAACATCATAACGGTACGTGAAAATACCGAAGGTATGTATTCAGGCTTAGGACAAATATTGTCTGATGATGGCGAAGTTGCTGAAGCAAAAAGTTTAATTACCCGTGAAGGTGCTGAACGCATTCTTACTTTTGCCTATGAAACTGCTATCAAAGAAGGTAGAAAAAAAGTAACAGCTGTTCATAAAGCGAATATTTTGAAATCAACTTCTGGCTTGTTTTTAAAAGTTGCGCGTGAAGTTGCTGCCCGTTATCCACAAATAGAATCGACAGAAATGATCGTTGATAATTGTTGTATGCAATTAGTAATGAACCCAGAACAATTCGATGTCATTGTAACAACCAACTTATTTGGTGATATTTTATCTGACTTGTGTGCAGGTTTAGTTGGTGGTTTAGGTATGGCTCCTGGCGCTAACATTGGTGGCGACTGCGCTATTTTTGAAGCTGTGCATGGTAGTGCACCAGATATTGCAGGCAAAAATTTAGCTAACCCTACTTCAGTGATATTAGCCGCTATTCAAATGCTTGAATATTTAAACATGGGTGATAAAGCCAGTAAGATCCGTAATGCAATTACAGATGTTATTGCTACGGGTGATAGAACGACTCGTGATTTAGGCGGCACTCACGGCACCACTGATTTTACCCAAGCGGTATTAGAGCGTTTATAAACCTAACGGGTTAGAAGTTGTTAGTAATACCCGCTTGTAACAGACATTAAAAAACCGACATTACGTCGGTTTTTTAATGCAAGAAGAGCCGTGCTATTCTTCTTTCATTGGCGGTGGAGATAATAATCTTGCATGAACAGTTATTTCTTCACGATCATAATAAAGGTGCTTAGCGTAGAGTTCATACTTTACTTTATGCTCACTAAAAGCATCTTTAAGTATTTGTAAGTCATTAGTGACTTCCTGATAACGGCCTTTCATTGGCAACTTTAAATTAAATATAGCTTCTTTACAGTAACCTTTTAATAACCACTCAGCCATTAGCTTAGCAACGCGTTGAGGTTTTTCGATCATGTCACATACTAACCAATGAACATTTTGTTTCATTGGTACATATTTGAAACCGTCCATCATGCGATGTTTAACTTGCCCTGTATCCATTAATGACTCAGCCATAGCGCCATTATCAATAGCTGTCACCATCATACCACGACGTACTAATTGATATGTCCAACCACCAGGAGCAGCGCCTAAATCAACAGCTTTAAGACCTGATGTTAAACGTTCGTCCCATTCATCGCGAGGTACAAAGTGAAGAAAAGCTTCATCTAATTTTAATGTTGAACGGCTCGGTGAAGCGCTTGGAAACTTCAACCTTGGAATACCCATAGTATAAACAGAGCTATTATCGGCTAACGAAAAACCAAAAATAGCTTCTTTACCACTTAGAAAAAGACCATGTAAGATAGCGCCATCGTTATCACCTTTTTCCATAAGAATTTTATTCTTACGTAATGCCTGGCGTAGCGGTACAGACAGCTTACGACAGAATTTCGAAAGTTCTTTACCTTCGTTTGTGTCAAGCATTTCCATCCGTAAATCAGCATATTGCCATTCGGTACCTAAAACTTCGGTAATAGCTTCAACACGATTGTAATCAGGTAAGTCAATTTTATCTGTTACGGTAACAAACCAATCGCGAGCGAATATCAGGCGGCGCAATGGGATTTTTTCCATTAAAACTTCACCGTCTTGAGGATTGTTTAAATGAAAATAGACTAAACCTTCGTTTTTAGTTAGCTGTAAATAGCCAAACACTTCATTCCACGCGGCTTTTTCTTGAATTTCTGCACCACACTCTTTTTCAAAGCCTGGGCGACAATATAATATAATAGAGGTCATAACTAATTTACCTACAAACGATCTTGGTCTGTGTTTAAAGTACACAGAGTACTATTAATTCCCGCCCAGCTGATACACAACCAACCCAGCGCAAATGATATACCACCAAAGGGAACTATTTTTCCAATAACAGTAAAATCAAAAAATGTTTTTATATACAAAACACCACTAAAAAATAAAATCCCGGCTATAAAAAAGCTTGCTGATAAATATAAAAGATTAATAACTTTAGCCGCATGACGCTTACTCATTAGAACTTGCAACCAAATGGCCACAGTAAGTAGTGCTATAGTATGAAAAAATTGATATTGCAATGCATTGGCAAGGCGTGATTGTACTTCATTTGGTAAATTTGCCCCAGCATGAGCAAACCAAGCGCCGAATAATACAGAAAAACAGCCACTGATACCAATAAATATCATAATGGCGGTCAAGTAATTTCTATAAACACAACTATATTTCATCTGGGTTATGCTCATCAATAAATTTAACCATTTCATTAACCGCCGATTGTATGTGTTGAGCATGGGTAAAACCTGACTTTACTCGTGGTTTCAAATTATGATCACCATCGGTAAAAAATATACAGTGACAACGCTCTGAAAATTCATATTGTGCAATTTCTTCTTGGCTACCTAACGCATCTCGAGTGCCCTGTAAAATTAATATAGGCATTTGTGTTTCTTGCAAAGGTGCCAACCTTAATTTTTCAGGTTTTTTCTGTGGATGAAACGGGTAACCTAAACACATTACCCCTAAAAACTTAGCTGTTTTATCTCCAGCCAATGTCGCAGCGACACGTCCACCCATTGATTTCCCCGCGATAAAAAGGGGTAAATCACTATCTAACCCGTCAATAACGGTGGAAAAACATTCCAGTAATTTTGGCATTCTATCGGGTGGTCTACGATTACCTTGCGCCAAGCGAACATCCATATACGAAAAGTTAAATCTCAATACATTGATATTTTTTTGGTTTAAAGCAAGACTGACTTGTTCCATAAATTCATGACTTTTATCGGCACCCGCACCATGAGCAAAAACAACCGAAGCTTTAGGCTTTGCTACGGTACTAATAATAGTTGAAATATCAGGAGTAAGATTAATCATCTTATTGGTCATTTAATTCTTCTTGGTCTTGGGCAACAGTATCAAGCACCCATTCACGAAATGCTGCAATTTTACCTAAATCAACTTGTCGGTCTCGACACACGACGTAGTAGGCATTTTTACTTTCTAAAACATCTTCAAAGGGACATATAAGCCTACCTGCATCAATATCAGGTTTCGCCAGGAAACTATGAGCTAATGCGACACCTTGCCCATGCATTGCCGCCTGAACAACCATAGCGGAATGACTGAATATGGGTCCATGATTGACATTGGTTGCTTTAACGTTTACTTGTTTGAACCATCGTTTCCAGTCACGGCGAGAAGTATCATGCAATAAAGTATGGTTGATCAGATCTTCGACTTTATCGAGTGGCTTTTTACCTTGCAACAATAAAGGTGAACAAACAGGAATAAGATATTCTTTTTGTAATTGTTCTGCATCAATATCGGCCCAATGGCCGCGACCAAAATATATCGCTACATCAACATCACCCGTCAATGAATTCTCAGGTTGATCTACCGCTTTAATTCGAACATCGATGTCAGGATGTAAAGCATAAAAAGCATTTAATCTCGGCACCAGCCACTGAATAGCAAAACTTGGTTGTGTGCTAACGGTTATCGCGCCTTTTTCACCACGGGCAAACAATCGCTCAGTTGCTTCGTTAATGGCATTAAAGACATCTTTAATATCAAGATAGTAGGCTTGACCTTCTTCAGAAAGCAACAAAGCACGATTTTTACGCATAAATAACTTTATGCCTAAAAAATCTTCAAGCGATTTTATTTGATGACTGATAGCCGCTTGAGTGACGAATAATTCTTCAGCAGCGCGAGTAAAACTCAACTGTCTTGCTGATGCCTCAAATGCTCTCAAAGCGTTTAGTGGCGGAAGCCTGTTAGACAAAATTCACCTTTAATTATAACTTTTACATGGAATAGCATTCAAAATAAATGCATAAATAAGCAACAATGATAAATAACTATTATTCATTAGTTTTTCTAATGATAAACATTATAAATTGTCATTTCAAAAGTTACCAGAGTTAACGTAGAATTCGTTTCATAGATGAAGGACTTCATCTTTATCCCAAACATATTGGGCTAACTATTGAATGTGATTCCCAACCCATATTCAAGAATTAAGTAAGAAAAGGTCCCAGAACATCTATATGGATATAACGTTTAATTTAAGGGTGACCCTATGAAATTTTTTAATAAAGTAGCAATATTAACAGTAGCAGCAACCATGATGGTAGCACAAGTTCAAGCCATAGAATTGGTAGAAGTAGAAACAGTCGCTGAATTTTCAATAACATTAGCGGCTGAAAAGAGTCTCGCTGATTCAATGAAATTAAGTACCTTTAGTACCATGTTAGCAACAGCTGATATTAACGTGCCAGTGACACAAATAAGCGATAAAGAAGTAAAGTCTACGCGTGACTTTGAAAAGTCACTATTGATTGCTGAGTAAGCGCTTATCTTAATTATAGGTATACTTTAAAAGCTTTACGGGAGTTTCTCTAGAACTTTTCTAAAGTGGATAATTAAATATTAACCTATAATAGCCCAGCGTAAAGAAACAAAAAAGGATGCCATTAGCATCCTTTTTTAGATCTTATTCACTCAAAACGCATGCGTTAACTTGGAAATATACGATTATTTTGCCAAAGTTTACTAAAGATAGAATCAACAGACATTGATGCCGCTTTTGAAAACTTTTCCGCTAAGGTTTTTTTCATTACGTATCTTAAAGCAATAATTTTGTGTGACTTACTACGAGACTGAAGGAAATCATCACTGGTTTGAATTTCATCAACTAAACCAAGCTCTTTCGCGGTACTGCCAAACCAATGTTCGCCGGTTGCTACTTTATCAATATCTAAACTTGGACGACGTTCGCGAACAAAGTCTTTAAAGAGTAAGTGAGTTTCTTCTAATTCTTCAGAAAACTTTTCACGACCTTTATCGGTATTTTCACCAAACATAGTCACTGTACGTTTGAACTCGCCGGCAGTAAATTGTTCGTAGTCAATATCGTTTTTCTTGAGCAGTTTATGAAAGTTAGGAACTTGCGCAATAACACCGATTGAGCCAACAATTGCAAACGGTGCAGAGATAATATGATTGGCAACACATGCCATCATATAGCCACCACTTGCCGCAACCTTATCAACTGATGCAGTTAACGGGATATTATGCTGACGAAGTCTGTCAAGTTGTGAAGCTGCTAAGCCATAACCGTGAACCATGCCACCACCGCTTTCTAAACGTAAAAACACTTCATCTTCAGGGGTTGCAACCGTTAGTATTGCTGATATTTCTTCACGTAGTGCACTCACTTCTCTTGCGTCAATGCTACCATTAAAATCAACAACAAAAATCCTAGCTTCAGCTTTAACTATAGTACCTTCATTATCGGCTGATAATTTTGCTGCTTTCTTATCAGCTTTAGCTTTTTCTTTCGCTGCTTTCTTATCTTTCTTATCTTT